>CAZSOP010000189.1:2748-7903 GCA_964608385.1 uncultured Cytophagia bacterium | reverse complement strand
GTCCAACAATGAATTGGCTCCGCCCCTTCGATTTTTCGCGGAAAAAACAATAATAGATCAGCGCATTCAGGGTCACAATCCAGAAGGTGATGCCATAGACAGATGTTAATTCAGCCATCTGAATAACAGGAAGATAATAGGTTTGCGTATAGCCCAAATATACCCACGGAAAAGCGGTATCGCCCAAAGATTGTAAATATTCAATGCCGGTCCAGAGAAAGGGGGCGAAAAAGATAGCCAGGTCCCCCCATGTTTTCAGCAAAAGCGACTGTAGAAGAGCAAAAACGGCGATAAAAAGCGGTAAAACGATCAATGCCCCGATAACGCCTGGAACGGTTACAAAACCGATCCAGAACAGGCAAAAAAGATAGATAAAAAAGCCGGTTACATAACCCCAAAGTATTGCATTAAAAATACTCTTATTTCTCAACAATATAAAGAAAGGGATCAAAGTGCCATAGGCCAAAAAACCTGTCTTGAAAGGTGGCATGGCCAGAGCAAAGCTGATCCCTGTAATAACGGAGAGGATCAAATCCTTTTTCATGCAAAAAAAGCTTTCCAGGTGTTGATATTATTCATTTCGATTTTTTCTCAGAAACCCGAGCCGGTCGAGAAAATTTTGCAGCAGAAATCCGGCTGCAATTTGATCGATATAATCGCGACTTTTAGATGAAGATTTGCCCTGGAAATGAAGCGATTGCCGAGCCAGCCGGGTAGTCCAGCGTTCATCCCACAGAATGACAAGAGGGAGATCACTATTGGCCAAAAACCGGGCAAAGGCTATTGTCTCTTTTGCTTTAGGTCCCTGAGTTCCATTCATATTAACCGGCATCCCCACTACGATGGCTTTAATATTGTCGCGTTCGACAATTGCCTTGATCTCCGATAGAATATTATGACGAGTACTGTTTTTAATCGTCACAAGAGAAGATGCGAGTATTTGTGATGGATCGCTCTTGGCAACGCCGATACGCTTGGCTCCATAGTCAATTCCCAGAATTCTACCGATGGGCACAGCCTCAATCGTGTTTTCGTCGATCCGTGTCAACATGATCTTTACAGCCGGGAAATAATAATCATGTAACGACTACTCTTCAAGCGGTTGTTTTAATTTTTCTTTTAACAATTTGCCGGCCTTAAAGTGGGTTTTCCGTCGCGCTGGTACATAAATAATTTCACCCGTTTTCGGATTTCTGGCTTTGGGTTTGGGCTTTGTTTTTTTGACCTCAAAAACGCCAAAATCCCGTATTTCGATACGAATTTCAGGATCGGCATCGAACATAAATTCACGCAAAGCCTGAAAAACCCCATCAACAACTTTTTCGGTAAGATAAATCTTTTCTCCAACGATCTTTGCGGTACGTTTTGCAACATCTTTTTTGGTGATCGTGGTTTTGGCCTCCATGGTACACTCCTTACTTTGTTATTCGTTTAATCTCGCGACGGAAATGATACCGGGTATTTTTTTGATTTTAGTGATAATACGATTCAGGTGAGCCAACCCGTAAACTTCGATGCCCATACTACAATTCACCAGCGAATTATCAGATTTCATATTCACATTATCGATATGGCCATCCAGCAACGAGACGGTTTCTGATACTTCAGACAACAATTTGTTCCGTCTTTCACCGAGGAAATAAATTCCGGACAGAAATCTGCTGCCCTTTTCAACGTCCCATGAGACATCAACAATTCGATCCGGATCCTGCATCAATCGCATTAAATTCTTACACCGATTGGTGTGTACGACAATACCCCTGCCTTTGGTAACAATACCGGTAATGGGTTCACCCGGAACAGGATTACAACACTTACCGAAGGTGATCATAATGTTGTCCATACCGGCTACCCGAATACCCCTGCTTGATTTACGCGCCCGTTCGATAAATTTTTTAAGAAAGGATTTGTCCTCGGTGCTCTCTTTTTCTTCCGGTATCAATTTCTTGAGTATGTTCTCGAGTTTAATATCCCCTCTTCCAATGGCGTCAAAAAGCTGGGCTTCGTTTTTGACATTAATCTGCTCAAACAAATCTTTCAGGTCTGTTTCCTTTAGCTTTTTGCCATATTTAGCAAGGGCTTTGGAAAGAATTTCCTCACCCAGCTGGATACTGTTTTCCTGTTGAGCGTCGCGAATGTATTTTTTAATCCGGCTGCGGGCTTTGCTGGTAACAACGAATTGCAGCCAGTCTTCATTCGGCCGTTGATTCGAAGAAGTAATGATTTCTACAGTATCTCCGCTTTTGAGTTCATGACTGAGCGGCACAATTTTACCGTTCACTTTGGCGGCAAGACAATGCAAACCGACATCGGTATGAACGGAAAAGGCAAAATCAACAGGGGTGGATTTTGAAGCCAGGCGATGCAGATCTCCTTTAGGTGTAAAAACGAATACTTCATCCTGAAAAAGATTCACTTTCAAGTGATCCAGAAATGAAGAACCCGGCTCTCTGTCTTCTCCTTCGAGAACTTGTCGCAACCAAATCAAGTGCTGATCAAGGTCATCCTCACGAAGCCGCCCTTCTTTATAGCGCCAGTGTGCGGCGATACCATCTTCGGCTGTTCGATGCATCTGTTCAGTGCGAATTTGAATTTCAATATGCTTTCCGGCCGGGCCGATAATGGTTGTGTGCAGGGATTGATAACCGTTGAACTTTGGCATCGCCACATAATCCTTAAAGCGTTCATGCAACGGCGTAAACAAAGAATGAACGATACCGAGAGCGTGATAACAATCTTCGAGTTTTTCAACGATAATCCTTATCGCCAACAAATCATAGATCTGATCAAACGGTACTCCGCGCCTGGTCATTTTGTTATAAATACTAAAAAAATGCTTCGGCCGTCCCTCAAATCTGGCGTTAATATTGGCTTCGACCAATGCCTTGCGGATCGGCTTGGTTACTTTGAGGATTGTGTTCTCGCGTTCGCGTAGACTTGTATTGATTTTTTCATATATATTAAAGTAAGCATCCGGTTCCAGATGCTTGAATGAAAGGTCTTCGAGTTCCCATTTAATTTTTGCCAGCCCCAGGCGATGTGCCAGGGGGGCATAGACTTCCCTGGTCTCCAGTGCGATGCGCGCCTGTTTTTTTTCCGGCAAGTGTTCCAGCGTACGCATATTGTGCAAACGGTCAGCAAACTTTATCAGGATCACGCGAATATCGCGCACCATAGAGAGCAGCATTTTTCTGAAATTCTCAGCCTGTTGTGCTTCAAAACCAAGCAATTTGAGTTCAGAAATCTTGGTGACGCCGTCCACCAACAGCGCAATATTTTTACCAAATTCCTCACTAACCTGCTCTACACTCACCTCCGTATCTTCGGCAACATCGTGCAAAACACCGCCGGCAATGGTTTCATAATCCATTTTCAGATTGGTTAAAATCTTTGCCACCTCAAGAGGATGTTCAAAATAGGGTTCTCCCGATTTGCGCAGCTGCGATGCATGTGCATCATAGGCGAGATCAAACGCCCGGTTGAGCAAGTCTACATCAACACTGGGATTATAGCGTTTGATTCGACGGACGAGTCCCTGGAATACTTTTTCATAATGTTCGTCCATTATCTTTCCTGATACAAATTGCAAGGTGAATTTACCCTCATACCATACTAACCATTTGTAAATTAATTCCTTACAAGGTAAAAATCAACAAAAAAATAAAATTTATGCACTTTTTTGAAAAATTATTCGACAGCTCAGAAATCGAATCTAAAAGGGATCAGGCGAAACCATTTCTACTTCTTTAGCGTATTTTTCCATATCTGTAAATAAAACAAACTCACGAACAAAAGCCAATTGTATCGTTCCCACTGGGCCGTTGCGCTGTTTGGCAATAATCACTTCAGCAAGATTTTCCTGTTCGGGTTCTACCGCTCCATATGCCGCGGGGCGATATATAAACATCACAACATCAGCATCCTGCTCGATAGCGCCGGACTCACGCAAGTCCGACAGCATCGGACGGCGATCTCCGCTGCGCGATTCCACTGCACGGGATAACTGTGACAGGGAAAGAACCGGAATTTCCAATTCCTTGGCCAGCCCTTTCAGCGATTGAGAAATCATGGCAATTTCAATCTGTCGAGATTCAATGCGCCCGACCCCGCGAATCAACTGTAGGTAATCAATAATCAGCAAATCAATTTTATGCTCGATCTTGAGCCGGCGCGCTTTGGACCGTATCTCCAGTATGTTCATCCCCGGAGAATCATCGATATAAATATCCAGTTTGGCGATTTCACCAGCCATTGTAGAAAGGCGCATCCAATCTCCCTCTTTCATACGGCCGGTTCTTGCAGCGTGTGCATCGACATGCGTTTCCGAACACAATAACCGCATGGTCAGCTGGACGGAGGCCATCTCCAGACTAAATATGGCAACCTTATGGCCTTTCTTGGCCGCATTGGTGGCGATATTCAGAGCCAAAGCAGTTTTTCCCATGGATGGACGGGCTGCCAGTATCAGTAACTCGGATTTTTGCATGCCGCTGAGTTGATTATCGAGTAATTTAAATCCGGTGGTTACACCGGTAATACCATCCGTGCGGCCATGAAACTCTTCATAAGCATCCATGGTTTTGTGCAGGATAGGCTTGATATGAGAAAAATCCCGGCGATGACGGGTTTCCGAAAGTTCAAAAATTTTCTTTTCAGCCTCATCAATAATTTCATGCGCTTCCTGACTGCTGCGGTAACTCTCCTCCTGAATTTCATTTGAAATAGTAATCAGTTTGCGCAAAAGCGATTTTCCATGTACAATGCGACAATAGTACTCGGCATTGGCTGCGGATGGCAGTCTGTCCACAAGCTCGGTAAGATAATAATCACCACCAATGGCTTGCAAATCATTTTTCTTTTTTAGTTCAGTCGCCACCGTCAGCACATCGATCGGTTCATTTCTTTCATACAGCGATAGTGAGGCCAGAAAAATTTTTCTGTGTATATCCCGATAAAATGCAGTCTCATCCAGTATTTCGAACGCAGTGCTGGCCGCCTGCGAATCGAGCATTATGGCTCCCAAAACTGCCATCTCGGCTTCTACCGCCTGCGGCGGCATATGTACAGTCTGGTTTTTCTCTTTATGCATCAGATTTACCCGGTTTTTTGATTATAGAGCTTTTGTAACAATTGCACATCGTGCCAGGTTTCTCGC
>CAZSOP010000189.1:0-2738 GCA_964608385.1 uncultured Cytophagia bacterium | reverse complement strand
GCTTACGATTTCTGTTTTGTAACAACGTTCCGGGATGATGGGTGACGATAACCCGTCGTTCTCCCAGTTTAATGACCTCTCCCCGCAATTGTTCCATCGGACGATTTTTCTCCAGTACAGATGTGGCTGCGAGGTGCCCGAGACAAAGAATAAGTGAGGGATCAACAAGCTCAATTTGCTTGAGGAGATAAGGCTTGCAGCGGTCAATTTCAAAGGGCTGTGGCGATCTGTTCTCTTCGGGGTGACATTTAACCAGATTACAGAGGTATACATCCCAGCGTTTTAAGCCGATAGCGTCCAATATCTTATCCAGTAACTTGCCGTCAGGCCCGACGAAGATTAACCCGCTTTTATCATCTTTCGGACCCGGTTTATCACCGATAATCATAATATCGGCATCCGGATTCCCATTTCCAAAAACAAAATGATTTCGTTGTTTAGCCAGGGGACAAAGCGTACAGGTGTTGATGATGCCAGAAAATGCGTTCAAATTATCGGTTTCCTGCCAGGCAGGTTGGTCTTTATCGCTCTCCCGCTCTTTTGCCGAAAAGGTGATGGCCAATTCATCTCCGTATAATTCGATTTCCTGTTGAATAAATATCTCGACAGATTCAATCCTGTTCATACTCTACTTCCCCGTTGAACGGTCCAGTATACGATCTGCAACCTCGAGTTTGGACATCAGCGGCAAAGAATCAATGCGACCCATTTTATCGATAATGGTAACTTTATTGGTATCGACATTAAAACCAGCTCCTTCCTCTGAAGGATTATTTGCCACGATAAAATCCAGATTCTTATTTTTTATTTTTGCTATAGAATGATCAACAAGATCATCTGTTTCCACTGAAAATCCAACAATGATTTGAGACCTGTTTTTGGGCAGACTTGCCAGAATATCCGGGTTCTCAGTTAGTTCAATTACCGGCAAACCATTTTCTTTTTTTATTTTTTGTACGGATATTTCTTTTGCACGATAATCACTCACAGCTGCGGCAGAGATGAAAACATCGCAGGAGGAAAAACGATCGTGAACGGCTTTGTACATTTCCTCAGCCGAATTAACGCGGGTTATTTTGACACCATGAAATGGTCTGAGATTCACCGGGCCGCTAATCAGGTGAACCTGAGCACCACGACAGCGTGCACGTTCGGCCAGAGCATATCCCATTTTACCGGATGAATGATTGCTGAGATATCTTACCGGGTCAATAGCTTCGCGCGTCGGCCCCGCTGTAATGAGCAGGCGTTTGCCCGCCAAATCCCGGGTCGGACATAGTGAAATCCTGATGCTGTCGATAATTTCCTCTATATTCGCCAGCCGACCGGGACCATATTCGCCACAGGCCAGATAGCCTGCAGCCGGGATAACAATTTCATAGCCCATTTCTATTAGCCGTTTTTCATTTTGCACATAGGCTGGATGCTCGACCATGGCTTTATTCATGGCAGGACAAAACAGTACAGGAACCTGACTTGCAAAAAGGGTAGTTGTTAACGCGTTATCAGCGATACCATTGGCAATTTTGCCGATCGTATTCAGCGTCGCCGGACAAATTAGAATTAAATCCGACCAACGGGCCCAATCTATATGTACAGTTGCCGGTTTTAGCTCGGAACCAAAGAGATCGGTAAGGACCGGCTCTTCGGAGAGGGTTTCAAAAGTCAGGGGATGGATAAACTGCCGGGCGGCGGCTGTCATCATTACCCGCACGGCAGCCGATTGTTTTTTTAAAGAACGTACCAGCTCAGCAGTTTTATATGCAGCAATCCCTCCGCAAATTCCGATGAGAATGTTTTTACCCGATAGCATATAGACTCCTGAATCGGTATGATCATCTTTATTCTTCCGGTTGTTCTTTCTTGAGTTTTCCTTCAAGCATCTCTTGCAGTGCAATGGTGGTCGGTTTTGGCAGTTTAAGATATTGACGGTCGACCAGGTCTGTTACAAAGGCCTCTTCCTCATCTTCCTCTTCGGAAAACGGCATATTGTTCTCAACTTCTGCTTCGAGCATCTTTTTTTGCACTTTATTGATTTCATCTGCCCGTTTGGCGATCATAATGATCGCTTCATAAACATTATCGGCATATTTTTCAAGTTCACCCAGAGGAATTGTTGAACCCATTTTTAACCTCCCTCATCATATAAAAACGTTTTTTTATGATCTCTTTAACTTGCCTGACGGTGTCGCCGAAATTTTGATTAACAACCACCTGATCAAACAATTTTGATTTTTCCATTTCCAAATCCACTCTGTGCAGGCGCTTCTGAATTTGCTCTCGCGTTTCCGTATTGCGACCCTGCAACCGCTTTTTGAGAGTTGTAATGTCCGGGGGAGCAAGGAAAATCAACAGCGTATTATTGTGCTTGAAATCGTTTCGGAGCTGCAAAGCACCTTTTACATCGATATCAAAAAGAACAATTCTACCCTCAGTCAACCATCGCATCAACGGCTTTTCTGGCGTACCATAATAATATCCGTGCACCTTTTCATATTCGATGAATTCGTTTTTTTCGATTTTGTTGCGAAAGGTCGCCTCATCGACAAACAGGTAATCCTGACCATCTATCTCTCCTTCGCGCCGGGGCCGAGTTGTCATGGAAACGGAATATGAAAATGGAAACGCTTTGTCCTTTAATACATCCTGGATCAAACTGCTTTTTCCGCCACCCGAAGGCGAAGAAATAGCAACGAGCAAGCCGTTATATAATCGTGATGAATTCAATTATTCGATAT
>CAZSOP010000188.1:6127-7913 GCA_964608385.1 uncultured Cytophagia bacterium | reverse complement strand
TCACTTAGCGAATGCGTATGATTTTATCCAGGAACTTCCCCAGAAGTATGACACCATCGTGGGGGATCGCGGCGTCCGCTTGTCGGTCGGCCAGCGCCAGCGGATTGCCCTGGCTCGTGCAATTCTGCGGAAGCCGGAACTTTTGATTCTCGATGAGGCTACCAGCGCGCTGGATAGCCAGTCAGAATTCCTGATTCAGAAAGCGATTGAAGACATCGCTAAAGAGACCACGATTGTGGTAGTCGCGCACCGCCTTTCAACAATTCAGCGGGCGTCGTGCATCTATGTGCTCGACAAGGGAAGCATTGTCGCTCAGGGGACGTTTACTGAACTCCTCAGCAGGCAGAGCAAATTTTGGAAACTAGCAGAACTTCAAGGAATCAAGGAACCATTGCGTAACCCGGCAACGCTACCATACCAACAAACGGGAGGAAAGGGGCTATGACGAACCAGGAGATTGCGACTCGCTTGGCCTATACCCGGTATAGAGTCAGGACATTTGGAATTCAAGAACCTCGTTCAAAAATCCTGTTACGGGCGATAGTAGGGGAGGGCTTGCCTTTGCTTAATCCGTTTAAGTGGTCGTCGTCCCCCCGACCCTGTGATATTCTTTTTCTCTTTCCCAATGAAACCGGCTTTCATCGGGCGCACACCTTGTATACTGCGCTTGAGCAACGCGGGTTCAAGATGCGCCATGAGTTTTTTTCATCATGGCAGCCATGGCTGCTCGGCCGGCTTTTCTATGATTCTGAGCAGAAACTCCCGGCTGAATTGCTTTTTCCGGCCTCGTTAGCCCGGTACTTTGTGTACAGATATCGTCCGAAAGTAGTGTGTAGCTTTGTCACAACCTTGACCTCCTCTTTTCTCCGAGAAGAAGTCCATCGCTTGAATGGTGGAAAAACCATATTCTTATCACATGGTATACCGACAGCCGTCAATTTTAACAGTAATTTTGATTTTGACTATGTCTTCGTCTTTGGGCAAAGCTCGTTAGAAAACGTTTTAGCCAGTCCTGTTCGTTTAGGAACTACCAGGATTGTCTTGACTGGCTCGCCTTTTGTTGAGAGCACTTTTTCATTACCCCCAAACTATGAAAAAAAGCAGATTTTATTCTTTTCTACCTGGTTTACCTGGGCGTCGTCAGTGAATACGATAGGAAAAAAACTCTGTAAGGAAATTTTGCGACAAAATACAGACCTTGTGCTCGAATGGGCCAGACGCCATCCGGAGTTTCCGCTGCTCATTAAACCTCATCCGCTGGAAGATCCGCGATTTATCCGGGAATTGACCCGCGATATTCCGCATGTAACCGTGCTGGAAACCTCCATGTCCATGCGCGAAGCCCTGCAACAGGTGTCTCTGGTTTTACTCTTCTGGTCAAATGCTTCTGTGGAAGCCGCTTTGTTACAGCGGCCAACTGTGGTAGTAAATGTTAGTGATTTAGCAGAGGTACAGAATGTTGTCCCTGCAAATTACCTGTCACTCGAAGACTATTTTCTGCCGCGAGCCAAAACTGTTGAGGAAATCCAGCACAATATTGTCACTACCTTTGCCAACTACGAGGAGTACTTACAACGATGTCAGCAATTTGCCAGCTATCATTTGGAGCATACGACGGATTCCATTGAATATATCGCCCATTGTATCGAAGCAATCTACCACGAAAAAGAAGATTTTCCTGTAACCCCTGTTCAAGAAGACGTTTCGAAGTTGGATATTGAGCCCCACTTGAAGCGGTTAACCAATGAGTAAGCTGGTGTAAATTCCATCACCCTCGCCTGCTGAC
>CAZSOP010000188.1:0-6027 GCA_964608385.1 uncultured Cytophagia bacterium | reverse complement strand
AAGCGGTTAACCAATGAGTAAGCTGGTGTAAATTCCATCACCCTCGCCTGCTGACGGGTAGCTCTCAGGCCTTACAGGCATTTTGCGACGAGTCGTTGGGGAGAAGCACCAAAAGAGAAAAAGCACGCTATGAGGGGAGCATGAAAGAACGGAATGTGGCAGCAATGAACGCCAAAAGTACCCTGAAGATGACTGCTTATAAGGCCATTATGCGCTACTGGACCAGGAAAATTCAGGTTTATGTGGTCGGGTTCCCCAAAACCGGCAACACCTGGTACTCATTTATGCTCAGACGCCTGTTGATGAAAACCTATAACCTTTCGGATACCGAACTGCCCAAAGTGTTATTGCACTGCTTATGGAGTTGGCAGTGTTGGCGAGCACTGCCAACCGGAATTCCTGTCATTCATACCACCCATAATCTCCCGGGGTTTTGGGATGGCGCCGATGATAGCATCCCGCAATACCTGCCTCCTTTTAAAAACAAAAAAGTGATTCTGCTTATTCGGGACCCCAAAGATACGTTAGTCTCCCTGTATTATCATAATGTCTATCGCCGCGTCCCGCCTGTGTTTCAGGGCAAGCCCCCCGACATGGTGCATGACAACCGCTATGGCCTTGACGCCTTTGTTTCGTATTATCAACAATGGTATCATTATAAATCCCGTCTCGCTGATCTTCTGTTGGTCCGATATGAAGATCATCGCGCCAATCCGGCCCAAATTGTTCGAGACACCGCTGCCTTTTTAGGAGTCACCGGGTTAACAGAAGCACTGCTTGAGGACATTGTCCACTTCTCCAGCTTTGAGAATATGAAACAGATGCAGCAAAGTGGAAAGTCAAACCTGTATCCCGGCGGCTCTCACTCCTCGCAAAAGGGAGTAAAAACCCGTAAAGGCAAGGTGGGAGGCTATAAACACGTGCTGGATGCCGAGACTGTTCGATATATTGATCAGGTTGTTACGCAACAACTCCCTGACTTTTTTGGCTACCCCTATAGTATCCCGCATTAAATCGTCGCGGGAAGTTTCTGGAAAACATAGCGACTATGATTCGAGTAAATATTGTACGAGAGCTTGAACCAGCGTGGTGGGATGCGTTAGTACGGTCAGTGAATGGAGAGTTTCGACAAACCAGCCATTTTGTCCGTATACATACAGAAAGCTTTCCCCTGCTTCAACCCTTCTATGCTATTGCGGAGGAACACAACACCCCGCTTGGAATTGCCCTGTTTTCAGTAGATGGTTATGGTCAAAGTCTCTTTATTTCCAGGTATCCCCCCGCAATGTCTCGCATTCCTGTGCGGATACTTCAAAGGGTGTGGAAGCGGGCTACGTTGATGTATGGGCCTTTGATTCTGGATGCGACGCGCGAGGCGGAAATCCTGGACGCTCTGGTGGGAGAATTAGACCGTTTTGCCCGACAACATCGGCTTCTCGCCTGGAAAAAAATTGTCCCGCCGATTCACGGCCAGACCGTGGACCTTGAAATCTGGAATCCATGCTTTGCAAAGCATGGATTTCAACAGGATGCGTGGGCAACCTTTCTGGTGGATTTGTCCGTAGATGAGGACACCCTTTGGAGACGCCTGAAAAATTCGGCGAGAAAAGCCATTAAAAAAGCGCAGCGCCAGGACATTGTCGTCCGGCCGGTCACTAACGCGGAATCGTTCAAAAAATACTATAATCTCCTGCGAGAAACCGGAGCGCGAGTGAACCGGCCAATGGGGCTATATCGTTCCCTTATGGAAAGTCTATGGCAGCACAATACCGGGTTGGATGTTCAGCATTTCTTTCTGGCTGAACAGGAGGGCATTCCCCTGGCCGGGCAGGGGGTGTTTAGCTCCCCGGCCGTGACCCGCGAAGTCATCTTGGGAGTGTCGGATTATGCCATCCAGCAGAAACTCTATGGGGGCGATCTGTTAAAATTTGAAATCTTGAAATGGGCCATGGCGCGTCAGTGCAAACTCTATGATTTAGCCGGAGTGGCCCCCCAGCCCGTAACCACGGCTCAGAAACATATTCGACAATTTAAGAAGAAATGGGGTGGAGAATATACAGAATATCCTGTGTATTCAAAACGATATGATCCCCCGCGTTCCGCTCTATTGCACTGGGGCCAAAAGCTCTTTAAGCGCGCATAGCAATGAAATGTATCGCGAAATTGTATTTCGCGCGGGCGAAACAGAGTTTCGCGATACAGTGTTAACGATGAATGAATTTGTAAGCATTCGAAAAAAGTGGCAACAGTACGTTCCAGACAGGTGGTGGGGCGATAGCATTGATGTCAGGTTTTGTCTCATTAACCAGTTACGACAATTGCAAGGGAAGCGACTCCTGGATATAGGATGTAATATCGGGTTTATGCTGACAGAACTGGCCCCCTCAAATGAAAAACATGGCTTTGACCTTGAACTGAATCTGCTCCAGACGGCGAAGTCGCTGAATCCATCTGCGATTTTACTGGCGGCTTCCATGTTTGAAGCGTTTCCATATCACGAACAAAGCTTTGATGTGGTCATCATGGCTAACGTCATGCCATACTTTGAAATTTCTTGCAAGTCCTTGACAAAAGAACAACACAAAAAGCATGTGTTTGCAGAAGTACAACGCGTGCTCAAACCCGGAGGGAAATTGTTTTTAACCACTCCTAATGGAGACAATTTCTGCTACCGCCATACTCGCAAGGCCCACCTTGCTGACGTGCAAGAGGCCTTGCAGGATTTCTCACAGGTGAACATTTACGGCTGGAATCCCCTGCCGTCGCCCATTTTTCTTTTGCCGAATTCTTTAACAAGACGGATTCCGCGAAAATACTATAAGTATCTGTTTATTCCATCTCCTCTCTTAGCACGAATCCCTTATATGATGGAATTGCTGAAATCCTTGATGACAAAACACTCCATGACTCGACGTGCAAAAGCATTTTATGTCGAGTGCGTCAAATAAGGATCGGCTTGAAACGGCAGACGGGGAATTCGTACGATTCCGGTTTGGCTGAATTTCAGGAGAAGCGACCGAACAACTGCTATGCTAATCGCTCTTTTTGATAGAAAACACAAAAGATCTTTACGCATCTTTCACGGCACGGCCAATGTCAAACACGGCTACTTCTTTTCGGAATGGCAGCGACAACAGGGAATGATCTCAGACTTTATCGCCTTTACCGGATATCCGTGGCGTGATTATGCGCATTTGACGCTTCATATTAAAGCCTATAATATCCTGGCGCGAAGTGTCATAGTCTTCATGACGTTTCTGTTGTGCCTAGTGAAGTATGATCTGTTTCATTTCTATTTCGGCAGTTCATTGCTGCCGTTCAATCTGGACCTGCCTCTTTTAAAACTCTGCCGAAAAAAAATATTTATGACCTATTGTGGCAGTGATATTCGGCTGATTGAAGTCGAGAAAACTTATAACCCCTATGCCCGCTTTTTGAAGGTGGAACGAAACCATCCCGCCTGGGATCGTCGAAAGAAAAGGATGATGCGGTGGCAGCAGATGTGGATAGATCGGTTTTCTGCACTGCGCAACCTTGCCAAATCGGCCCTCGTTGTCATCCCCAAAGAGAAGCTTGTGACAGATATTTGGTTGAATAATACGATGGATATTGCTGCGTATTCCCCGACAATTACGACCAAAAAACTCCCGACAATCGTACATGCTCCCACCAATCCCCCTATAAAGGGATCAGTGCATGTCGAACAAGCCATTGAAGCATTAAAAGCACAAGGGTATCAGTTTGAATATTTGGAATTGAGAAAAGAAGAATATGGCTACTATGATGCCCTCAAAGTCTATCGTGACCAGGCCGACATTATTATTGATCAATTGTACATCGGAGATTTTGGAAACGTCTCGGTAGAGGCCATGTATTACGGCAAACCTGTCTGTTGTTTCCTGACAGACAATATCCAACAAGAAACTCCGGACTGCCCTATTGTTAATTGCACCATTGACACTCTGAAAGAAAAACTGGCATGGCTGATTACCCATCCTGAAGAGCGCATCCGCTTAGGCAGAGAAGGCCGAACATTTGTTGAAACCCACTGTGACCGCGAAAAAATCAACCGCCAACTCCTGGCCGTATATCACGAAATCTTATGAGCGAATGATGAACCTGTACGGCTGCTGTGATGTGGCGTGTACATAGGGGCGTCATGAGCGCAGCCGCTCGCCCAGCGCGATGAAAATGGGTGAACGATCGGTGGCACGGAGCCCCACACAATCACACAACGTTCTCTCCTTGAGGATTCTCGTTGACAATTTTGAGTGTACACGATAAAGGGTTACGAATGAGAAGATATGCCAATATTGTCCAGAAATTTTTTATTTCAATCATACTGAACCAGTGCCTGTTGATCCGATATTGTATAAAATATGTCCCGCGATTTCAGAGTCAGTAGGATAGTATGATTTTCGGATATGTTGCTTATGTTAACAAGACTTAAAGCGTTCATCGCTATGATCGTCAGGAAATTTCCTGGTCTGATCTTCTGGAATGTCGCCGCGTTTACTGTCAGCGCATTGTTAGGTTCTGTGAGCGTCTTTTCTCTGGCTCCCGTGGTAGATCTGCTCTTAAAAACGGAGTCCGCTTCATCTAGCATCATTACCCAACGCTTTATCACCGCCTTTGAAAAGTTAGGGATTCCTGTCACAATAAGCACTTTTCTCACGGTCTTTTTTCTGCTGCTGGTCTTCAAAAACGGTCTGCAAGCGATGTCCCGCTATGTGACCGCTCGAACCCAGTTTGCGGCCATGCGAAGCCTTATCAATGAAACCTTAACAACGTTTTTCAACGCGCGCTGGCATTTTTTTAGTACCGGTAATCAAGGAACGCTGCTCAATACGTTTAACCAGGAAATGACCAGATTTGGGAATGCATTCGCGGTCATAAACCGAGTCTTTGCTGATCTTCTCCGGGCTGGATTTTACTTAGTAATTCCGGTTATCATCTGTTGGCAAGCCACCTTGATCTGTTTTATCACATTGACGCTTCTTTTTTTACCGCTTCAATATGTTGCGAAGTTCGGCTACCGGTTCGGTCAACAGGCAACCTCAACCCGCAACCGTTATGTAGATAGCCTTCAAGAAACCCTGGCCGCGGCAAAACTGATCCTGGGCTTTGGGAGTCAACAAAAGCACATTGCCGAGATTAGTCGCAGCTTTTACCAATATCGGAATGCCAGGTTGCGCTCTCAAGTTTTACAGGCGATTATGCACGCGGTGAATGAACCCTTAACCATGGGAGCATTACTGTTGACTCTGTATTTAACCCTCCACTTTTATCCGGTGCCAACATCTGAAATGTTGGTGATGTATTACGCCTTTCACAACCTGATGCCGTTGTTCGGCTTAATCAATAGCGGCTATCATACTGTGTTCAATTTGCTGCCGAGTTATGACCAGATTGCCCGCTTGCAGAACCAGGCCGAACAACAACTCCAAATAACCGGCGATCGTCCGTTTACACATTTTGAAACAGCAATGACGCTAAAAGACGTGGCGTTTGCCTATCCTGACCATGCGCCGGTGTTATCCAATATTACGGTCGCAATTCCCAAAGGCCAAATGGTGGCTTTTGTCGGAGGTTCCGGCGTAGGGAAAACAACGTTGCTGGATTTGGTGATGGGGTTTTACGAACCAACGCAGGGAGAAATTACGCTAGACGGGGCGCCCTTACAAGAGTATGATATCTTATCATTTCGCCAGCGAGTTGGCTTTGTGCCGCAGGAAATCGTGCTGTTCAATACTTCGGTGCGGGAGAACCTGCTGTGGAGCTATGAGCACGCCATGCAAAATGACCTGGACAATGCCTGTCAGTTGGCCAATGCGTACGATTTTATCATGAACTTACCCCAGGGATATGATACACTTGTCGGCGACCGCGGTGTGCGGCTATCCGTTGGCCAGCGCCAGCGTATTGCCCTGGCCCGCGCCGTGCTCCGGAAACCGGAATTTTTGCTCCTGGATGAAGCCACAAGCGCGTTGGATAGCGAATCGGAACGGCTGATTCAGCAATCTATCG
>CAZSOP010000187.1:0-7930 GCA_964608385.1 uncultured Cytophagia bacterium | reverse complement strand
TGATGCAAGCGGGGAGGATGAAATTTATCTTCATCCTCAGGACAAGCCGGGTAACGCTGTACAGCTCACCAGGAATGCGGATACGTATAAATTCCGCATTAAATGGTCACCGGACAGCAAAAAAATCCTCTGGTCGGATAAAAAACTGCGCTTGCTCTATGTCGATATTCATAGTAAAAAAGTAGACACGGTTGCCACGTCTAAAGAGTGGGAATTCAATTATTTCAACTGGGCACCGGACAGCCGTTGGATCACATACCAAAAATCCGAAGCAGAATCCATGGATATAATTTATATCTATTCTCTGGAATTAAAAAAATCCTGGCCGGTTACGGATGGATGGTATACCAGCACAGCGCCCAGTTTTTCGCAAGACGGTAAATTTCTTTTCTTTGTTTCAGATCGTGATTTTAATCCTACTTTTAGTCAGACTGAATGGAATCACGCCTATATCGACATGGCCCGGATCTATTTTGTCACCTTGAATAAAAGCGTTGAATCTCCTTTTAAACCGGAAAATGACAAGGTTGTTGTAAACTCGAACGGAGAAGACAAGAGCAAGAAAGAAGAGTCCAAGGAAAGGGAAAAGGAAAAACTTGTCTTAAGCGTAGAACCGGAGGGCCTCAAAGACCGCATAGGGGTTTTACCTGTTCAGGCGGCGAATTACCGTCACCTGAGTTGTTTAAAGAGTGCTATATATTATATACGAAAGGGGTCCAGTGATAAACAGCCCGTTTTGTTATATTATGATCTGGAAAAGAAAAAGGAAACAGAGGTCGCCAATACTTCAGGATATGAAATCTCTGCAAACGGCAAAAAGATGTTGATTAAAATTGGCAAGGATTATGGTATTATTGATCTTCCCCAGGAGAAAACAGACAAGCTCGACAGCGAAACCAAGCTGGATCTGCAGGGTCTCAAGGTCGTTCTCGATCGCACAGCCGAATGGAAACAGATTTTTGGCGAGTGCTGGCGACAAATGAAGTATTTCTTTTATGCTCCCAACATGCATGGGGTAGACTGGCAACAGCTGAAAGAAAAGTATCAATTCCTGGTTCCACATGTACGTCACAGAGCAGACCTCACCTATATCATCGGTGAGATGATTTCCGAGCTGAACGTAGGTCATGCTTATGTCGGTGGCGGTGATATGCCCGAGATTGAAAAAGTAAAAACCGGCCTTTTGGGCGCACGGCTGCAAAGACAAAGTCAGTATTATCAGGTCAAGACAATTTTACCGGGAGAAAATTGGGTCAACAGTCGTCGTTCACCGCTGACGGAAATCGGTGTTGATGTTTCTGAAGGTGATTATATTTTAGCCGTCAACGGTATTTCCACCAAAGAGATGGATAACATTTACAAACATCTTGTAGACACCCCGGGCAAACAGGTTATTTTAACTATAAACGATAAACCCACCGCTGAAAAAAGCCGGGAGGTTATAGTCACGCCCATCGATGATGAGAGTGATCTTTATTATTATAACTGGGTTCAGCAAAACATTAAAAAGGTGGAACAAAAGAGTGACGGTAAAATCGGCTATATCCATATTCCGGATATGGGCGTTCCCGGTTTGAACGAGTTCGTCAAGTATTTTTATCCCCAATTGCGTAAAAAAGCACTCATTATCGATGTCAGGGGAAATGGTGGCGGCAATGTCTCTCCCATGATCATAGAAAGGTTGATTCGCGAGCCGGTTATGTTTGATATGGCCAGAAATACCATACCAAGCCCAGATCCTTCAAGCCTGCATATGGGGCCCAAGGCGGTATTAATCAATGAATTTTCCGCATCGGACGGTGACATCTTTCCTTACCGGTTTAAAAAATACGGGCTTGGTAAATTGATCGGCAAACGCACCTGGGGAGGTGTTGTCGGCATCCGGGGAAGTTTGCCGTTGTTGGATGGTGGATATTTATACAAGCCGGAATTTACCGGTTATGACACAGAAGGCAAAGAGTGGGTTATTGAAGGAAGAGGCGTGGAACCGGATATTAAGGTGGACAACGATCCGGCAAAGGAATTTGCCGGTATTGATCAGCAACTCGATAAAGCCATCGACGTTCTTTTAAAAGAGCTGCAACAGGAAGAGCCGGCAATTCCGCATATACCTCCTTTCCCGAAAAAATAGGCCCGATACCATAAAGCCGCAAAATGCCCTAAAAATCACATTTTTATTAAAAACGTTGGGCGTTTTGCGGCTTTTATCAAATCGTGTGATAGAGCCCTATCGCTTCAGTAAAACCTCTTTTTCATATTGTTCCACTTTTTCCAGCCAGTTTCCGTCTGGGGGAACGTTGTTTTTTAGGCAATAATAGTTCCAAACCGCGCCAAAGGGGAGGGATTTAATGTCCTCCATCATTGCGAGTCTTTTGGTAAGATCACCGTTTTTTTCGGCTTTTTTTAATGTTTTGGAGGGTTCCAACAGCGCGCCGAGGTATGCTTTAAGAACAGATCGCATACCGATGATCCAGGCAGCGATTCTATTGACACTGGCATCAAAAAAATCCGTACCGGCATGGACACGGGATTGAAAGCCGTTTTGTATTACCGCCCGTGCAATCGCTAGTGAATCATCGTTCAGGGTAACAATGTGGTCGCTGTCCCAGCGAACGCCCCTGCTGATATGCAACATGATTTCATCGATGTAAAGCAAAACAGAAGAGATTTTATCCGCAATGGATTCAGTGGGATGAAAATGTCCGCTGTCCAGAGTAAGCATGACATTTTTTTCAATCGCATAGCCGAGATAAAATTCAAACGAACCGACAACGTATGATTCGGATCCAATGCCGAAGAGCTTGCTTTCCACTGTATCTTTATTGTGTTTGGGGTCAATTTTTTCAGCAAAGACCTTATCAAGGGCTTGTTTGAGAATCTCTCTGGGCGTATAGCGGTCAGCCGGGGTGTCTTTATACCCATCCGGAATCCAGACATTGGTGATACAGGCGGTATTTAATTCTTTGCCAAAGTATTCACCGATTTTTCGGCTGGCGATACAATGTTCGATCCAGAAGTTGCGCACATTGGGGTCACGTGAGGCCAGGGTCAGTCCGTCTTTGACCATGGGGTGGGCAAAACAACTCGGATTGAAATCGAGTCCCAACTCTTGTTCTTTGGCCCAGTCACACCAGTTTTGAAAATGGGCGGGTTCCAGTTCATTGCGGTCAATTTTTTTGCCGTTGGTTTCTGCATAAATCGCATGTAAATTAAGACGGTGTTTGCCGGGAACCAGCGACAGGGCCGTTTCGATGTCCCGGCGCAATTCGCCGGCATTTCTTGGTTTTCCGGGATAGTCACCAGTGGCCATAATACCGCCATCCGTGATATCTCCGCCACCTTCGAATCCTCCCACATCATCTCCCTGCCAGCAGTGCATGGAGACAGGTATTTTTTCTAGCTGATTCAGAGCCTCGTCGGTATCCACTCTTAAAAGGGCAAAGATCTCTTTGGCCTGTTCATAAGCATTCTCATAGGCTTTGGCGTTGTCAATTTTAGCCATAATTTTACTCCTTTTATAGGTTTATATGATTTAAAAATATTTCAGAAAATTCTCAGTAAATAAACTGTCGAAAGTTTTGAATTGTATGAAAGGTAATCGTGTTGCCGTCATGTGCATCTTTTGCGAGGTGATTCCCGGAGCGGCTGACAACATGAAGGTCTTTTCCGTCGATGACCATGGCGGCATAATGCCGTCCCTGTCGTGGTGTTTCGCCGACGCTAATGAGCGCTGCAAAACACCAATCAATACAATTTTTAGAGAAATGCAGTTGCAGACGGTGCCGCTCGTTATTTGGCAAATTATAACGCTCTTCGGGGAGTTTCCCGGGATCGGTCATTGAATCAGTAGATTGTGAACTCAACAACCAGTATTTTTTGCTGATTTGATCATGTAGAATATGGAAACGCATTTGGCCTCCGGGACAGGGGACATAGACCATTTTTTTCCCGGAAGGTGCGGTTTCCAAAAGTGTCGTCATGGTTCCGTCGGCATTTTCTTTAACTTTACAGATGGCGGCAAGATTTGTACTGCCCGTATGAGCCCGCATCCACAAATGAAAGGTATTCCCCATTGGGTCGTACCACAAATGATCCGGATCGGTGAATTGTACCACATTCGCTTCGAGCCAGCCGATGGCGGCCATTCCCCGATTTTCTGCCGGATATAGCGCGGTTTTGGAATCCATTTTATAAAAGGGGACACCAAAATAATCCAATTCCCGATAATCTACAACATCTTCAAAAACCAATTCACTTGCAAACGTCCAGTTTTCCGGTTTGGTCAGATCGTCATTTAACCGGGCTCTCATCAAGACCGGCGCGATATTGGCAACCTGCCACGTTTCATAAAAGCCGCGGTCGACTCTTTTCTCCATAACCAGATAGATGTTGTCTTTGGTATAATGCACATTGCAGGCGGATTGATGCCACTGTTCATTCTGAGTGAGTTTAACCGGATCGGACCAGGTAATGCCATTGTCGTCGGATTTTATCACCATGAGATCGTACCCCCGGCCGAGAATGTATACCGATTCACCGGCAACAAATGGTCTGGCATGACCAAATGGAAAGGTTCCTCTCCAGGTCCAGGATTTGCCCGCATCGTCAGAGGTGAATATCTGTCCCTGAGAGGCGGCGTTTCTGTGGCTGAGCACCAGCTTGTCACCGGGAAAAGAATTGACCCCGGGACCGCCGAATTCCATGGTTACAATAAGACGCCCATTCCGGAGACGCGTAATTCCGGGCGTATAACAGTAGACTGAATCCGGATTCTTTGATTCCGCAATTTTAACAAAATTATCGGCAACCGGCCTTACTTTAAATTGGGCTTTTTTGCATGCCGGACTGATCAGAGAGACGGAAAGAACAAAAATTAAAACGATAAATGGCCGGTATTTCATTGTTCACACTTTTTTTATTTATAGTAGTTAATAAAAGTCAGAATTTCAAGTGAGAAAAACAACCAGCAAGCCACTATTGCAGCTGTGTGTTAATGATCTGCGAAAAAGCGTTTGCCCCGCGGGAGTTCAAATGGTCACAATCATAAAAAAAAGTATCAGGTAATTGCATTGTGCTGTAATCACGGTAATGCACCCCCGGCAATAAAGAAAGATCAAGGGTTGTCTCTTTTAGCAACTCATTGTAGAAAGCGGGAATGCGTTCTCTGTAGGTTTTGTGTAAAGGGGGGGTTACCAGCCAGAGTTGTAAATGGTTTTGATGACAAAAAGCGGTAATGTTTTTGAGGGATTGCAGCATAATTTCGGATTCAGGGGCAATTCGATCACCGGTATAATAATGCTTTGCGATAATCCATCGAATTCTCTTCATTTGGATGTCCGTTCGTATTCGGGTATCATATCCGCCCCAAAAGGCGTAATCGGAAGGCTGTTGTTTTGAAAAGACAATTTTAATCCAGAGATGTAAATTTTTATATAATTCCAGCGGTATAGCGTAATCGAATTTAATCGAGCTGATGACAAAAGGCTGATTCCATTTTCGAATGACGCCTTTTCCGTTTTTGTCCAGCAGCATGTAATACTGATCATAGAAATGCATCAAATCTTCCGAGGCGAACAATTTTTCTTCATTGAACCCGCTCAGATTATGAGGACTGGTGGAGAGGATGATATTTTTTAGCTGCCGGTTTTTCTGATAGATGAATTTCAGCTTGTAAAAGGTATAAAAGAGCGGCTCGGCAACGATAGCGCCATTAACAGAATTATTGATATAGTCAGGATTAAAGGCAAACTGCGCCTGAGAATCTCCGAGGATCAAGGTGTTGATGTCACCATGCAGATTGAAATGTTCGGGATTTTGAATTTTTTCAATAAACATGTTTTTTGTGATGATCGACAACAAGACGAGGGTTACCACCAGCAACATTAAAAATTGGCAGATTTTTTTGATCAGTATTTTCATGACACATGTCGTCCAAAAGGCTATAGCAGTTTAAAATTGAAAATAGATAAACTCCTGTTTGGTAAAAACGCCGAACATGATAATAGACAACAACAGAATCAGATAAACGGACCAGCGCAGGATTTTTGGTTTATTGTTTAAAAACTGTCGCATTCTTCGGTGTCTTTGCATCATATGAATGCATTCCATAAACAGGATGGAAAGCACAGCAATGATAAACTCGGTTTGGTTCAATCCCACGGCATACTGGTGCCAGTTTGTATCGGTGAAAATATTTTTAATGATATAGAGTGCATCAAAAAGATTGTTGGCTCTGAAAAAAATCCATCCAAAGAGAACGAGATGGAATGTGGTGACAACCTGGATGAGTTTCAACCAGGCCGGATGTTTATCCAGATGGGCAAAGCGAATAAACTTTATACGGAATTTTCCGGTCCAAATGGAGAGAACGAGATACATGCCGTGCAGACCTCCCCAGATAACAAATGTCCAATCCGCGCCGTGCCAGAGCCCGCTGACCAAAAAGACGATCATCAGGTTGGAGTACCAGCGCCATTTGGCGACGCGGTTGCCACCGAGCGAGACATAAAGATAATCCTTGAACCAGCTGGAGAGCGATATATGCCATCGCTTCCAGAATTCTGAAATATTTTTGGAAAAATAGGGGCGTTTAAAATTATCCATGAGGTCATACCCCATCACCTGGGCTGCGCCGATAGCGATATCGGAATATCCGGAAAAGTCACAATAGATCTGGAAAGCAAAAAAGTAGGTTGCCACAATGAGGGGAATACCGGTAAAATCATGGGCGCTGTTATAAACGCTGTTTACCATAACAGCGAGGCGATCTGCTATAACCACCTTTTTAAAAAATCCCCACAGCATAAGTTTTAATCCGTCGGAAACTCGCTGATAATCAAACCTTTTCTTTTCAAAAAGCTGCGGTAACAAACGCGTTGATCTTTCGATGGGACCGGCCACCAGCTGCGGGAAAAACGCTACATAGAGCGCGAATATACCGAGATGTCTTTCCGCCCTTTTTTTGCCCCTGTAAACATCAATGGTATAGCTCAGTGTTTGAAAGGTATAAAAAGATATTCCCACGGGAAGCAGAAAATCAAAAGCAGGAAAATCGACGAATATATTAAATTGGTTGAACATCGCCAGAACGGATTGGCTGAAAAAGGTATAATATTTGAACAAAAAAAGCAGACCCAGATTGGAACAGAGGCTTGCGATGAGAAACAATTGCCGGATGCGTGGTTTTGTTTGTTTCTCCATCTGCAGTCCGGCAATGTAATCGATCATGGTTGAAAATAAAATCAGAACGATATATTTAGGATTCCAGCACATATAAAAATAATAGCTGCAGAGTAAAAGAAAAATCCAGCGGTAGCGGGCTTTGAGGGAAAAGTAGATCGCTACGACAATGGGGAAAAAGACAAGAAAATGTAAAGAGTTAAAAAGCATGCCGGATATCTATCAATGGTTGTGTTGCCGTACCTGCTCTGCAACGATGATTGTTTTGGTTGAATTGATTGGTATGGACGCCGTAATCAAATCGTTAATTATGTACACACAACATCAATAGATTGCAGAAATCAGCCTTTGTTGAAGGATTCGTTCGCTCTGAATTCGGAATCCGGAATTTTTTTTAAACCAGACATGCTTCAGAGAGCATTCAGTTCTCTTTCTCGTTTAGAAAGGGAACCGGTAACGGCGACCGCACATGTAAATCTCTTTGCGGAAAGGGAATTTCAATATTATTTTGCCGAAATTTTCGCACGATAGCGCAATTGATATCAGAGCGGATAAAATGGTGCCTGGTCGGATCGAGTATCCACACTCTCAACTGAAGGTTCCAGGAAGAGTCGCCGAATTCGCGAAAGATAACATCCGGAGCAGGGGATTTTAATATATCCTTATTTTCGTCGGCAATTTCATGCAGGGTTTTAAAACGGGGTTGGGGTCTTGATTAAAAGGGACAACGATATTAACAACCAATTTGACT
>CAZSOP010000186.1:1567-8059 GCA_964608385.1 uncultured Cytophagia bacterium | reverse complement strand
TTCTTGGCGTTTTCTCAGCGGTTAAAAAAGTACTCATTATTCGGAAGAACCTTTTAAATATACATAAAGTTAAAATTAAATGATGTTACCTTCCCTTGAGACACAGAGTTTGCTTTTTAAAATGAAACCAAACACTGCTAGATAAACATATTACCCAGGACGTCAATGTCCTCCCATACGCGTTGTACGATATCTCTGTCTCCGCTTATTCGCCCGAGTTCTGCGGATTTTTCTTTCCAGGAGATAGAGGTGCCGGGTTTTGGATTTATCTGCGAAGTCGGGAATTCCATACTCTTCGTTTACGCCTGCATTTTTTCGAGGGGTTATATCGGTGCTGGAGGTCACAGACTGCGAGGAACTCGACGCGTAAACGCCATAGTCCCGGGTAAACTCTGTAAGCGCTTTTAGGTTTTCAACGCGGGTATCGTTCTGCATGATGGCGCCGGCGTCGAAAACTTTATCCGGTTGTTCGATTTTGTCATTCCGGAAACCTTCCTTTACAGGTGAAGGGCGTCGTATTTTTCGATCGGATTGAACCCTGTGGCAGGGATTTAGTCCAGCAGCCCTTCTAAAAAGTTGACAGCGTTGTGTCCGAGAGCTTCCTTATCATATCCTCCCTCCAGCAGAGCCAGCGTAGAAGGAAAAGTTCGCTGAATTCGGTATCCCATTTCATGATAAAACCCGGAACTCAGGTCAAAATCTCCCAGGGGGTCTGCATAATAGGTATCAAAACCTATAGAAACAATAAGAATATCCGTTCCGTATGCTTTAATTTTTTTCAGAGCGTCCTTCAGGTGGTTTCTGTAGACCTTATCATCTACGAACCCGGATAAGGGGATATTGATGTTATATCCGCGCCCCAGGCGTGAGCCGCTTTCATCGGCAAAACCGCTGAAATAGGGATAAGTGACACGCGGGTCTCCGTGAATGGAAACGTAGAGGATGTGTGGATTTTCATAGAACAATCCCTGTGTTCCGTTGCCATGGTGAAAATCCAAATCCAGAATGGCAGTTCGCAGGTCGCCCGCCAGGACATTGGCAGCGATGGCAGCGTTGTTGAAATAGCAATAGCCGCCATAAGCATTATAATCGGCGTGATGTCCGGGCGGACGGCAAAGACCAAAGACGATATTGTTACGCTCTTCTCTGATACGCAAGGCGCCATCGAGAGCAATATCTGCAGCCGCCCTGGCAGCCCTGTAGGTGTACTTTTGGATCTGGGTTCCAACATCGAAGCAAAAATATCCCGCGGCGCGAAGGTTGACATCGCCGCGACGGGAGAATCGGTGGTAGGGAAAAATATGCGGATATACGACCTCGCCTTCATCGAGGTCCATGCAGCTTTTTATGTGTTGTACCATGTCATTGTCATGAACGGCTTTGATATACGACTCATCGAATTGGCGGGTTTGACATAAAAGCCCGTAATGACCCCGCTTTTTAATGGCGTTGATGATGGTTTCACCGCGCTCCTCGTTTTCCGGATAGGGCATCATGCGTCCAAAATTCCATTCGCGGTTTGGGGAGTGCAGCTTTTCTTCTTCTGAATAGAGCACAACAGCCCGTTTCTCTGATGACTTTACAGGGTCTTTGTTTCCCGGTTTGAAAATTTTTTCATAGCTCTTTATTATAGAAAACATTACTGCTGTCCAAAATAGTTAGGAAAACCAAAATACCAGATTTAAATTACCTGGCTTGCAAGTCTTTGCAAATAAATCCCAAAAACAGGTCATCAGAATTCACCACACAAAATTAACATACGAGCGCGAAAATCCCGGTTGCGGTTTTCTCCCGCTGTTTGCAGATCCAGTTTAATATCGGAAGAGGTGCTGAATTCATAGGTGCCTTTGATGTTGAGAAATGCCAGAACATCATTTTTGTCTATAACGGGTTGTGCCGCTGTCGTTTTAAACACGAAGAAGAGAATACAAACGCCAATGTTATAGCTTTTTACAATTAATCATCTCCAGGTGGCTTTGTTAAATACTGGATAATTTAAATCTCTGATTTGATTACCAATGGCGATAATGATTCCTATCCGGCAGAACTGTTGCGGCAGGTGCACAATATTCGTCCGGATGTGACCATTCTGAACATTTCGCTGAGCTCTATTGAAACCTATATTGATTTTAAGCTTGTGGGAACGTCTCATGACATTTCGGTCAAATCGCTAAACGAAAACACCACTGATAAAGATCAATTTTCCAATGCTGTTTATATTGCGAATCTGGTTAAAGCACTGCGTTTTTTCTTTCCCGAACGGCCACTCTATTTTGCCCTAACGGTGTATGATCAATTTTATAAAGAGTTGAATCAGCATTTGTATCTTGTCGGTATGGCTTTGCGATATCTCTGTATCACTTGCCTACATCTTTACAGAGCCGCAGAATATTTTCCACAGAACAGCCCCTATCATTTGTTTCCGACGGTTTGAGCGGGGTGTTGAACGTCATCCGCCATGTTGATCGGGATGATTTGGGCCGGAACATTGAAGAGGATAGCCTTTTTTTACAATATGTTTATACCACCATATAGAAAGTCAAAGAGGGAGATCCGGGTTTGCTGATCTCCCTCTTCGGAAGGTGGTCATTTGATTAAAAGCATCTTGCGAATCTTCAAGTCTTTATTCAATTGCATACGATAGATATAAAGTCCGCTTGGAACACTCCTGCCCAGCTCATTTTTCCCATTCCATTGAATCCGGTATTGACCGTTATGTTGAAAGCGATCGACCAACGTTCTGACTTTTTGGCCGAGGGCATTGTAAATGGTCAATCGCACCATCCCCGCTTTGTTGAGATGGTATGATATTTCCGTTGCCGGATTAAAGGGATTCGGATAATTCTGATCGAGGGTAAAGGATTCAGGTGTTTTACGGGTTTCTTGCTGCTCAACGCCGGTGCCTTCTCTGAATGGTGGTGTGCCGGTATAGATATTGCTATAGATATCGATTGATGCGGGTGAATCTGAATATTCATAAGCAATGAGAAACCGGTTTTCGGTCGGATTATGTGCAATAGCCGGATAATAATGATTGCCTTCCGCTGCTGCTGTAAAGGCGATCGGTGTATTCAGACTCGGAGGAGCATCTGTGAGACCGTCATGGCCCAGCCATTCGAGAGAAGAATCAGCCGGGTTCAACCACAACCGCTGGGCAAAGACATCCGGCGGCGGCGGCGACCAGGGCGGGGGTTGCCATGCTCCCCTCCAGCCGGCGTTTCGCCAGTCATTCCACACCACGGTATAAAGCCCATAGCGTTCATTGTAGGCGAGATCATTCCAGCTCTGATAAAAAGAGTTGTTGCACACCGGATAATTGGGCCAGTCGATCCAGTGCTGTGCGTCTTTGCTCCAGTTGCCCTCTTCGTCAAGGGGCACAGCGGTAAACAGGCTGTCTGCCTTCCGGCTGGCTTTAAGTCCCAGCGCATAGGCGGTCGAGTCCGCAAAGTAGCCGATACGCTGACAATAGACATCGCCATTATGGCGAAAATCGGTCCAGGTCACGAGGAATTCAGGCATGTCGTATTCGTATACACCGGCGGTTTTGTTCAATTTCTGGTTTGGAGTAACATCGTTGGATTCCACATGCGGACTGCCCTGGATAAAAGGATGGGCTGATTTTCCCCAAAGGTTTACCCCGTCAAATCCGATGACAAAATGCGGAAACCAGGGTGGTCCTCCACCCATCATGTTCTGGTTGGGACTCAACTTGGCCAGCTCGTCTTCTTCTGGCATAAACTCCTCTCCCCAGGTGTTGAGCGGAATGCCGTTGCTGCCCTTGATTCTGACGCCCCAGATACGGCTGCCCTTGGCATGCATGGGTTCACTGCGGGAAAAAACCACCAGCCATTCGTTCATTTCCGTTCCGTTTCTGCCAAAATAAGCAACATCCGGAGAGGTGTCGTCATAGTACACCTCATTTGCAATGGGATAATTGGTCTTGCTGTCCGGCATTTGCATGGGCGTCAAAAGCGCAGCATCATATGACAGGCGTTGGCCATAAACATCGATGTTGCCCCACTTGTCCTGATGCAGTTTTTGATAATGGCGGTAATCGAACCACACCACCAGGTATGTGTTTTCGATATAATTATGGGCGAGGCGGGGGTGAAATTGATTGCTATCCTGGTTGCAGATAATAAACGTACTATCGTCCAGGGAATTTTGTGATGATAATTTTTCACCGTTTGCTTTTAAGCGGGCGCCGTAAATATCCCAGTTTTCATTGCGGCTGTCCTGCCACACCACCATCCATTCGTTTTCAACGCTGTTATAGTCGACCGCGGGATGATTTTGCGGACCGACTGCGGTACAGATGGGGAAAGAAGAACCGATTGCTGTGCCATCTGAGCTTAATAGCTGCCCGTAAATATCATCGAGTCCATTTACCTTATCGTCCCAAACCACCAGAAACATGTCTTCGCGGCTGTTATAGGCTGTCGTTCCGCATCTTGTTTTTTTGTAATGGCCATGTGTTCGACTTTATCCGTTCGGTCTTTGCGGTCAAAATTGACCACATCCAGTTGTTGTCCATAGGGTTGAATGACATAGGTGCGCACGGGGTCAGATTCCTCTATCTCGGTTCCCTCGGATTTGATGATATAATACTTGTAAGCATATTCTTCACCCACTTTGTTGCCCGGATAATCCTTCTGCCAGACGTAAATACCCGATCCGGTAGTGTCGGTCAACCGGGCATTGTTGCCCTGCCAGTTGTTAAAATCACCGCGTACGACCACTTTATCACCATTTTGTGGATTGAAATTGCCCAGTTGTTTCTGGATTTTCATACTGACATTAAAAACAACAGGATTGCTCGGCGGTCGCAGGGCGCCATAGGTATACGTGATCAGGGTGCTGCTGTCATGGCTGCTCAGCACCATCACCGAATCGCCTTCAAAACGGATCGGCAATTGCGCCCTGTTGGCGCCATCGGGCCATCCCCAACCGAGAGCAACCGCACCCACTTTATCCCACATTTCCTGGGAAATGCCCAGGCGGTAATCATAAGTGTAGACATCATTTGTTTTACTCGAGCCACCGCCCCATCGTTTGATATTTTCCGGTAGTTTGCTGTAAAGGGTATCGCATTCATCGGACAAGGTATATAACGCCAATGCTTCACCATAGTACAAATCGATTGAAAAATTCGATTTAAAGTATTCGTCATCTGCGAATTCAAAGATGCCGGTTAGCCCCTCGATCAGCGTGTCATTGTAGGTGGCGTTTAACAAATACCAGGTACCGATATAGCTCTGGCCGAACAAAGGGGAAAAGCATAAAAAGAGAAGCAGAAAAATAAAAGGGTAGCTTTTTGGATTCATGTTTGTCTCCTTTCATTAGGAGTTTTCTTATTATGGGGATGCAGAACGCGTAGATGACATGAATGCGATTCAGTCGAAGGAGATAAGTCTTGATTGCGGAATCCTGCCGGACCTTCCGATCGTGCTGATAGAGAAAAGATGCAAAGCGATTGGTAGAACCAAGTTGGTCACCCCGCGATAGGGAAAAGCAGAAAAAAACAATATTTTTCTCAAAGAACAATCATTTGAAAATGATCAAGTATTCATTGTTCTGGTATGTAATTCAATCTTTTTCCACCAGGTTGGCCAGTCTTTTACTACTGGTAAAGATGGCTTGTAAAAGCATTTGCTGTTCATCAGAGAGGTTTTGATTTTTCTTGTATTGGAGTTCTTTTGACAGTGTAAAAATCGTTCTGGAGGCCATAGAAACATCTTCCAGCCATTCGGAATCATATCCATTTGAACCGGCTTTTGGAGACAGTTGTTTTGTATAGGCTTTTTGCAATACTATATTGTCGATGACATTGACCAGTTCCCGATGTCCGAATGGTTTGTATAAAAAGGCGCGTAATCCGAGAGCATAACAGGTTTCGATATCTTCAACGGCATCGGCTCTGGCTGTCAGAACCACGACCGGAATGCTTTGCATGTCCTGGTATTCCTTATCCTGGTGCAGCGTTTTCATAAAATCGGTACCGGTTCCGTCCGGCAGGATGTAATCCAGAATAATAATATCCGGCTGTTCGAGTTTTATTTTATCCAATCCTTCCTGCATGGTCCTGGCAGAGGTGAATTCATAGCCGGCTCTGGTAAAAATTCGCTTACCGATGAGCAACATATCCAGATTATCGTCGATAAATAAAATTTTTCCTTTGCTTGACATAGACTTGATTCCTTTTGTTAACCTCTGTCGCCGGTTTTTATTGAATAATATCGTGCGATTGTTCTTTTTGGTTCAATTTTCGCCGTTCGCTGGAACGCAGTTCAGGCAGATAAATAGTAAACATGGACCCTTTATCGACAGCGCTCTCAATATCTATATGTCCATTATGCATATCAACAATTTGTTTTACCAGAGCCAGCCCAAGTCCTGAGCCTTTTGCCGTGCGTTGCGGATCATTGCTGTTGCTGACACGGTAGAATTTTTCGAATATTTTTTTAACAGCATGCTGGGGAATGCCATATCCCT
>CAZSOP010000186.1:0-1557 GCA_964608385.1 uncultured Cytophagia bacterium | reverse complement strand
TTTGGTCTTCTGAAGGGGTGACGACGATATCGATGCGGGTTTTTTCCGGACTGTACTTGACCGCGTTTGAAAAGAGGTTTAATATGACCTGTTCCATCATACCGCTATCCGCCCATACTCTGCACGGTTCTGACGGGATATTAACTTCGACCTGCATATTTTTTTTGTTGGCGAGATAGGAATTGCTACCGACAACCATCTGGACAATTTCGCCCATATCCAGATCGGATTTTTGCGGTTGAATGCGACCCGATTCGATACGCGAGATATCGAGAAATTTGTTGATAAGCTCACTCAGGCGGTTGGATTCCTTTAGGATGATATTGGCATACTCTTCAGCCTGGTCGCGGGGAATGTCTTTATCCAATAACAGTTCGCTGAATCCGGATATGCTGGTCAGGGGTGATCTCAGTTCATGGGCGACCATGGAAACGAGTTCCGTTTTCATCTTGTCGATTTCTTTTTGCTGCGTAATGTCGCGGAGAATGGTAACGATACCGATCAATTCACCGTTTTCCTGCTGAACCCGGGCGGCCCGTGCCTGTAGTGTTTTTTCCCGCCAGTCGTTTTCGGGTTTGATGGAGATTTCGATGGAGGGCAGGATTGAGTGTTTTCTGCTTGTCGCCTCTGCGGTGAGTTGTAAAAGTTTGGGTTCCTTGATGATCTGCGAAAGCGGTTTGCTATACACCTGTTTTTCATTGATTTCAAACCAGTTTTCAGCGCAGGAATTCAAAATGAGAATTCTCGATTTCGGGTCTGTCACGATGACGCCATCGGCAATATTGCGAATAATGGTTTGTGTTTTATTGCGTTCAGCAATGATCTGTGCCAGATTCATATTGTTGAGGCGGCGTAGTTCCGTGGTCATGTAATTAAACAGGCGTGCCAGACGCCCCAGTTCGTCATTTGAATAGATTTTGATTTGATGAGAGAAATTTCCCCGGCCGATTTCAATGGCGCTTTTTGTCATGATCGAAATCGGTGTCGTGATGACGCGGGAGAGGTAATAGCTCACCACAAATGCCAGACAGAGGGCCAAAACAAGAAAGAGAAAAATGTCCGGGAAAAACAAAATTTTTACATTCGGATTCTTGGAAAACCACCAAACACCGAGAAAAATGACCGGTATGATCATTGTGGTGAAGGTCAAACTGAGCAGCTTGACGAACAATTTGTTCCTGATATGTTTGCGTATTTTTTCTGTAATATATCCACTAATCTTCATTGATGACTTTATTCCTTCCTTGTGCTTTTGCCAGGTATAATCTTCTGTCCGCACTGTGAATCAATTCATCCGCTGTTTTTCCGTCCCGGGGAAACGTGGCAACGCCCATGCTGATGGTTAAATTGCCATTGGGTTGTTTTTCCTGGAATTCAAAGGGATGCTCTTCAACGAGCTTGCGGATTTTTTCAGCAACTATTCTTGCGCCGGGTTTATCGGTTTGTGACAGAACGATGGTGAATTCTTCCCCGCCATAGCGGGCGGCAAAATCAATATCGCGAATATTTTTCTTCATCAGCGAAGCAATGGTTCGCAACACCTGATCTCCGGCCAGG
>CAZSOP010000185.1:0-8078 GCA_964608385.1 uncultured Cytophagia bacterium | reverse complement strand
AGCCTTTAAGTATAACACTTTTTTTCCTCTTTGTCAAGTAGTTTTTTTTGATATTCAGTGACTTTTTTGCCAATATACAAAATAAAACCGCTATAATATGAGTCCGGGTGATCCCAGGGCCCCATTTCAATAGCCCCGCTGTTTATAATAGAAAAATGTTCGAAATGCTCCCCGGTCTCACGACGCCGACAGAACTACGGAAAACCCCCACCAGACATGGGTATAATTCAGCTTTCAATTACCAAAAATCCCCAATTGATATTATATCCATGAATGTTAAATTATTAAGACGAATTGAAAGGCCGAGCGTCCATTCCCCGGCTTTCGGTGACCCCCCTAGCCGAACGCCATCCGGACGGCTCGGCTTTTTTTATACCTCTTTCCTAAGAGATCAGCAAATGAAAATAGCGTTTCTTCCCCAAACGCAGGACGATGCGGTTGTCGACAACATGCGCCGGCGCCAGGCTGAAATCAATGTCCCCGATTCGCTCGTCATTGACATAGACTCCACCCTGCTGGATCAACCGCCTCGCCTCGCTCTTGGATTTTACCAGCGATGCTGAATGCAACACATCCGTCAAAAGCGGCTGTTTCACTATTTCGGCCATCGGGAATTCTGCCGTCGGAATGCTCTTCTCCGCCGCCTGCAACTCGCCCCGCGGTATGTTACTGGAAGGTAAAATATCTTCAGGAATATGGCGGCTGCCGAAAGCGGCAGTCGCCGATTGCAGAGCTTTTTTCGCCTCGTCTTCACCATGGGTAACCGTAGTGGCCTCAAAGGCAAGAATGGTCTTGGCAATGTTCAAATCAGCGCCGCTAAGCGATTCGACCCCACCGATTTCTTCCACCGGCAAAAAGGTGAAATAATTCAAAAAGCGCACCACATCGCGGTCATCGACATTGACCCAGTATTGATAATATTCGTATGGCGGCGTTTTTTGAGGATCGAGCCACAGCGCCCCTTTCTCGGTCTTGCCCATTTTAGCGCCCGTTGCCGTCGTGATCAGCGGAAAGGTCAATCCAAAGGCGTCCTCGCCTTCGATCCGGCGGATCAGGTCAGCGCCGGCGAGGATATTGGCCCACTGATCATCTCCACCGACCTGCAGTCTGCAGGTATAGCGCTTGAAAAGCATGTAAAAATCATAGGCCTGTAAGAGCTGATAATTGAACTCCAGAAACGACAGCCCGGTTTCCAGCCGACGCTTATAGGTCTCATAGGTCAGCATGCGATTGACGCTGAAATGGCGCCCGATATCGCGGAGAAAATCGATATAGTTGAGATTGCCGAGCCAGTCGTAATTATCGATGAGCATGGCGCGATCCTGAGCAAAATCGAGATAATGACCGAGCTGAGCTTTGATTTTTTCGCCGTTTTCCTGAATTTTCTTACGCGTCAGCATCTTGCGCATCTCGGTCTTGCCGCTGGGATCTCCGACTAGTGCCGTGCCGCCGCCGAGAATGGCAATGGGACGGTGGCCATATCGCTGCATATGCGCCAGCACCATAACCCCCATCAAATGCCCGACATGCAGACTGTCCGCTGTCGGGTCTATACCCAGATAAAGGGTAACCTTTTCCGTTGCCATCAACGATTCGATCAGCTCCGGATCAGTCACCTGCTGAATAAAATTCCGCTTTTCCAGTTCCTGTAAAACACCCTTGGCGGCCATATTGGTTCCTCTACAAGTTGATTCGATATCTCTTCTTCAGCTCCCGTTCCGCGTCGCGCTGTGCATCTTTTTTGGCGATATCCTTGCGCTTGTCGTACAATTTCTTGCCGCGCGCCAGACCGATTTCGATTTTGGCCTTGCCGTTTTTAAAATACATCTGCAGCGGAATCAGGGTAAAGCCGCGCTCCTCGACCTTGCCGCGCAAACGCTTGATTTCATATTTGTGCAATAACAGCTTGCGCGGACGCGTGGGATCGTGATTCCAGTTGCTGCCGTGATGGTAGGGACTGATATGTAAATTGTAAACCCAAACCTCGTCATTGACGATGCGGGCATAGGAATCCTTAAAGCTGATCTTTCCCTCGCGCAGGGACTTTACTTCCGTGCCCTGCAGCATAACCCCTGCTTCATAGCGCTCGCTGATCTCGTAATCGCGAAAAGCTTTTTTGTTTTTAATAACTGTATTTTGCGATGATGCAGACATTTACAAATAAACACTCAGTTTGATCTAAATACAAACCCCAACAGCACCTCATTATACCCACTATTCAGCAAGCAGAGTCTGCTCCTCCATTCTTACAGGACAAAATCAAACCAATTGTCCGGCAAGAATATAAACAATAATGTAAAATAAAAAATAGTAAATTGCAAGAAGACAAGTTAAAAAATTTCCTTTTTTGGAAACAGAACGACGGAACCCTATGCGGAATTCCCGCCCTCCAGCTTACATTTCTCTTATGAAAACACAATAAACAGCTTTACAATTTGACACATGAGGGCATAATTTATAAAAAGCATTCAGGCATACTGAACTGGTTGCTGAGTTAATTCTAGAATCAATCCAACAGGAACGAACAATTAAAACTAAAGGCATCAAGCTGAATTATGGTTTTGTTTGCCACACAGCCCAAACGACCCTGCAGAACATTACGAAGGAAAATTCTTTTTTCTACCAGATTTTCATATAAATAGGCACTAAGCAACGATACATAACGGTTCAGCAAGATGCAGGCGCAAAACAGCAACACCATGATAACCAGAAACTCTACCAATGCCGTTTCAGCGCAGGCATACACCGAGTGAAAATGGAAATAGAGTTCGGACAATGACATTCCAGGCTCAATCCATTTCCAAAACTGCACGAATTCAACCCCTTTTCGCAAATAGGGAAACAGCGGACCGTGTAAAAAATAAAAGGCAATGCTGCTTTGCCCCAAAAGGCGCATTAACGGATGGCTAAAAAAGGTTTGAAAAATCGAGCGATCGATCACCAGAACGTAAATCAGGGTTGCCTGAAGCAGTGAAAACATACCGATCAAAACCCATACATGGTTAATCGACGCCGCCAGAGCACAGGCCGATGCATTCAGCAGAATAACCAGAATCATACTCCAGAGACCGGTCGTTTGTTTAGGCATTAATAAAAAAAGTTTACCAGCAAGAACGCCGATAAAAAATTCGAACAACCGAGCCAAAGGGTTAAAATGAAAAATACAAGTCGCTGTGGGATCATTATGAAAAAAAACAGCCGGAACCAGAGATACCAAAAAGGTAAGCATCCACAAAAAAAGGACAGCTTTCACACAAGTGGATTTTTGCCACCCAACCGTAAGACGAATTAATCCCGGAAAAGTCAAATAAAAAAAACACTAATGCAGAAGCAGACCAGGAGATCCGATTAAAACTGAGCAAAATATCCGTATTGGGGATCCAGGCATGAATGAGCGAAAGATTATAGATCGAATGCCAAAAATTGATATCATGCATCGATGCCCCGGTTATCAAAGGGAAAAGAATCAGAATAAAACCGAGCCAATGAAAAGGGCAAAGGCGAAAAAGCCGTTTTAAATAAAAACGAGAAAATTTGATCCTCAGGTTTGTTCCATCTGAATCGAGGTAGACATAGGTGAGAATGAAACCGGAAAGAATAAAAAATATGCTGGTACTGTAATAGTCGGCACGAAAAAATGATTTAATAAACGGCCACGAGTTTTCAAAAAAACGGTCGGCCATAATGAAAAATGAACAGATGCAAAGTAGCTAAAAATCGCAATCCTTCGAGTGTATTCAGCCGTGGTCGTTTTTTCATATGCTCTTAACATCGTGGTTAAAATATACTCATCATTCAAACATGAAAATTCCCCTCGCCTTTTGTCTTTAGAAAATATTACAAAATGCGAGCAGGATTTTCGCTACTGATCTTAAAAGTGAAACAAAACAATCTATTATTATCCAGGTCTCTGCGGTTCTGCTGACCGGAAGCCGCAGAGACCCGTATATAACCTTACTTTAACAGGGTCATTTTTTGTTCCTGTACGAAACCGTGTATTTTAAAGACTGCAAAGTAAATTCCGCTCGGCATCGGCGTCCCGCTTTCGTCACAACCGTTCCAGGTCACCACACGAGTCCCTGCAGCAATGCGTTCCTGCAGCAGAGTACGAATCTTGTTGCCGCGCATGTTGTAAATTTCGAGTCTGGCATGACCTTCTTGCGGTACCTGCAGGGTCAACTTTGTTTCAGGGTTAAACGGATTTGGATAATTGGGTTCCAGAATATATTCCGCCGGTAAAGGCACCTCCATAGATATCGGTTTGTGGAAGGTTACTATACCCTCATAGTCAACATCAGCCAGTTTATAATAATAGGTTTTTCCGGCTTTAATGGTCTCGTCTCTGTAGATATACTCGTTTTTATCCTGGCTATTTCCCGCCCCCGGAATCATCTCTTTATTAATCTGTTCATATTGACCGTTTAGCTCTTCAGAGCGATAAATAAAATATCCCACATTCTCCGTCTCGGATTGAGAAATCCATTTTAATTCCACCGCGTGACCAAGATACTCCGCTACAAAGGAAGAGAGTTCTATAGGATAATAGGTATTGACCAGGCAGGATTCGCAATTGTTTTGCAATACCGGATCCAGTCTATCGGAAGAGACACAGGCGCGGGTATCGATTTCACCAATATCTTCAACTCTTACCTGATACTCAATCTGTACATGGTCTCCGAATGGCAAATTACCGATTGTCCATAGCAGATGGTTATTTACCATTTGATCAGGCACCATTGTTCCACTGTCATAGGAAAGTAAGGGCGACAATGAATCGTCTACTGTCATATTTATAGCGTCGTCAGGTCCATGGTTATGAATGGTAAGGGTATATGTAAAATAACTGTGCAGAAATGCAGAACTCGTCGAAGCATCCTTTATGACCTGAAGGTCTGCCTCAAGATGGTCTGTATAACCGCAATCCATATGCTCCAGGGTTTGATCTGAAAATAGAGTAAATGGTAACGTCAGGCCAGAATCACGTTGAGCGTCTGAATCAATATCGTCATCCATACCCTGATCCATTTTCGTATAGTAAAAAGCGCTGACCGGCCTGAACAGCAATTGATACGTTCCCCCTGTAACATTTGTTATCGAATAGAGACCATCTGATCCCGAATCTACACTATCGATTGCCTCACCGAGTTGATTGTACAGAACAACTCGCGTTTCAAGTCCGGGCTCACCGCTGTCCTGTATACCGTCATAATCGATATCATGCCAGGTGCGACCGTTGATTAGTCCACCCTGGACAACATGAACAGTAACGAAGGCGTTGTCGATCATCTCGTCACCATTGATCATACAGGAAACACGAACTTGGTTTTGATTTTCGCCGAGGCTTTGATTTTCCTGCGGCGTGGCCTCAAAAACGAGGGCGAGTGAATCATAGACGGTCATATCGTTACCTACCGTCCATTCCAGGCAAAATCCATCGCTGATGTTTCCGGTGATGACGGGTTCCTGAGCAGTGTTTAGACCGGTGCTTTGCTGAAAGATGGATGCACTTCCAGCGATGTATTCCCAACCTGCGGGCAAACTATCCGATATAACGATTTCGGAAATCGCCTGATCATATGATTTCAAAGAAACCGAAAAGCCGTTGGAGCGATGCAATGCAACCGTATCATTGTTGCTGCTCTTGATCAATTCCATTATCTGGTCCGCCCAATTATCTGCGGCATAGATAATCGAGTAACCGGAATCAATGGAGGGCTCGGATTCGGGTGTAGACTCTCCGGCAATCGCGCCATATACACAGGAAATAATTTCCTCGGCCCAGATCCGTGCTCCGGTCATATCATAATCATTGGGATCGGTAATGCGAACAACATCCGGAAAGGAGATAACAAACTGATCATCAACAACATCATCTTGTTCATAATCGACATAAACAGTCACATCGGATTCATATGTCGACACAAAAACGGCAGAATAGTTGTGCTGTTTATTGTGATCGCCCGGAGCCCAGCCTACCACATAAGATTCGGACAAAAGACTGTCTCCGACCAATTCGAATGCCCAGTCGTACTGGTCAAAGCCGGTACAGGCATAGCCGAATCCCCAGAAGGTGTCACTGGCGTGTAATCCCGCACCGGTTGAATGGGGAAGATAATGCCCGGTTTCGAGGCGATAAGAAACCAGCTCCATTGGATCGACATCAAAATTACCGGTGGTGCTGTCTTCAAATTGAACCGTAATGGAATAATCGTTGGGATTGAACAGATACAAATCGGTTCGGTTATTATTCTTATTACTTGACTTTTGAAAGCTGGTCAACGGAATTAAATAATCGGTTCCCCAGTAGTTCATCGGAATACCGGCAACACCATTTACCTCATATCCAATTTCGAGTTCATTGTCACCGGTGAGAATGTGTACCTGAAAATCTTCATCGCCGTATATATGATATCCGCTTTGTATATTATATATAATCGGGTCGGTAATGCATTCTCCTTTATTTAATACTCCCTGCCAAACCACCGCACCCAAATCATCCTCTATGGTCAGGTTATTTCCATCCTCGATAGATTGTATCAAATAAACAACTGCTTTAAAATCTGCAAAAGGTAAATCATCGTCGCTCTGTCCAAGATCATCACCTACCGGAGCAACAAATGAACTTTCGAGTGCCTGCGTGGGATATACCTGAAATGCCATGGCGAGCAGAGGACCCGGATAGAGCGGCCAGTTGGTTCTGGATACGAATGCAGAGCCTCCCAAAACATAGATTCGATCTCCACCATCATATAACACATTCAACGGATCTCTGGGATTGACCCGTACAGTAGATTGAAAAACATGGGTTTCTCCCTTGTTCAAGGTAAGCGATTCATCAGTACCGCCATAGCCGTTCTCCCAGTGATCGTAATGAATAACTGTCTGATCTGCATCAACTGTTACACTGATGACACTGATAATATCAGAACTCATGGTCCGATTGTTGATGAGATAACGAAAGGAATCATAAATAAGTTCTTCCGGCCCCGGTATGATAAATTCTTGATACTGAAGATATTCCTGTGCAGATAATGAAGAAACGGATAAAGTTAAAACAAGACAAATAACAAATAGCAACTGCAACCATTTCTCTACATTACCCCAAAATCTTTTAGGCGAACTGTTCATGACCGTCCCCTTTACTCTTAAATAATCATAAATTGACTACCCTTTGCAACACTATTGTGACATCCAATAAACAATATCACGGCAAAACATCCTGTTCCAGAAAAAAGAATCAATGTTTTTGTTGAATTTAAACAAGTCATTCCTAATAACACCTTAAAGATTACAAAAGTCATGCCAATTTGTCTGAATATTTGAAATAGCTTGATAAAAAATGAGCACTGGCATGAGGTTTGCTTATAACAATATAGAATTTATTCGTATCACTGTTTTTTATGACTTTTGACACTTGTGCAATGAAAAAGTGTCCAGTTTAAAGGACAACTTTGTCTTTTCAGGTACCACAACTGTAGCTGACTCGGCGGAGCTGTCTGTTAAACGCTCAAATTAATCAATCATGGCACGATATAAGGGGACGAATGATGCCATCATCACATTCTAAAAAAAGATCACCCGTATGGGGCGGCCGGGAATATGCTTTTTTTTGGCGCCGACAAAAGTGGTTTATTATTGCAATTTTTTTTGTAATTGCGGTGGGATTTCTGTGCTACAGCCTGATGATTCCTCGATATTATTCCAGCACGTGTGTTTTTGTATGGGACAGAATCGATCTTCAACATAACAACTCACACTTGTCCATCATCCAACCCCAACCCTCGCCGGCATTATACAAAGGTTTAATCGATGAACCATTCAAGGATCGTTTATTGGAAAGAATCCACAAAAAATTTCCCAACATTCCTCCACCGGCGCTCAAACGAATACGCAGAGAACTGGAGACAAAATTGCATTTTGAAAAAGCCAAACCGCAAAATAGTGCGGCGCTGGACGTTCGCTCCCGCCAGCCTGAACTGGCATACAATCTGGTTGTAGAAACGATGGATTTACTCGAAGAAAATCTGACATCGCTTCAGAAAGAAGAGATACAAAAGGTTACCCGCTTCCTGGCAACC
>CAZSOP010000184.1:0-8079 GCA_964608385.1 uncultured Cytophagia bacterium | reverse complement strand
CTCACCATAAAGTCCGGAGGACTGTTGATTATCACGGGATTAACGGGGTTATCGAGAGTGATAATCAACAGTCCTCCGGACTTTATGGTGAGTGCCAGTTGTTGCAGGGCCTTATTCAACTCTTTTTTGCTGGCGAAATGATCCAGAGTCGAATTGGAAAAAAGCAAATCTATACTTTGCTCTCTGATGCCCGGGGCGAGGACATCGGTAACCACAGCCAGGTTCCACTCAGATCGGTGCCTTTGGATATTTTGGCTCCCCTGTCTTGCAACCTCCCGCGATATATCCATGGCCATGGTGTGTTCACTGCTTTCGATAAAAGCGGGGACCAATCCTTCCTCACTTATGGCTTCGTCGTAGAGATCGGTCTTGAGTAGAGTTCTGGTTTTTGTACCTTCGGTTAATTTCCGAAAATGCTCGAGATAGAGCCACTGCATGTGCTTTCGCCACAATGACTCGTATTCGCTCCGATGTTTAACCAAACTTTGTTGCCAATGTTCGTCGTTCATTTTCAAAGCCGGATTTTATTTGTACTGTAATCCATCCAACTAACCCTTTACAACATTGAGTAAAACCGAACCAAAACAGGATTAAATCATTCCAAGATACAAATTATTGTTTATAAATAGCAAAAATATATTTAGATTTAGCGAAAACCATAACAATAGATATAACGGGGCATATCCGAAACGTCGCCTTTCATAAATAATACGGAATATCATAGTGGAACAAAGGAAATTTGCCTTTTGGGGTACATTGGCTTCTCTCGCGGTGAACACAATTGTACCCTTTGCAGGATTTATCATCTCGGTCTATCTCATACGCAGGCTGGGTACTGATCAATATGGTCTTTATGCACTGGTCACTATTATAATTATCTGGACAGAAACACTTATTGCTGCCTTGACATCACCGGCAACGATTAAACTCATATCCGAACACGATTCCTTTGAACGCACCGGCACACTGGCTTTTCAGGTTCACATCGGCTTGGCTCTTGTTGCGACGCTGGTCATAAACCTGATCGCTCCCTGGCTCGCCGACTTTCTGCATGAAGCAATGGTTACACCGCTGTTGCGGCTTTTTTCAATTGAAATCTTTCTCTTTTGTCTTTCCCATGTACACTATACCGCCCTCACAGGTCTGGAAAAATATCATCGCCGTGCCGCCGTACGGGCGGTGCGCTGGGTTTCCCGGGTCATTCTTATCATCATCTTTGTCGAAGCGGGATGGGCGGTATGGGGCGCCATTCTCGGCAATATTGCCTCGGTGCTGCTGGAACTGATCGCCGGACGCATAAATATCAAAGTCCCGGTAAGGTTGAAAGCAACTCACTTGCCGATAAAAAACTATTTGATCTGGAGTATGCCTGTTTTTCTCTTCGATATCTCTCATGAAATCGGCTATAAACTCGATCTTTTGGTACTCAAATCCGCAGGAGTTACCCTGCAGGAAGCCAGTTACTATGCCGCTTCTCAAAACCTCGCTTACTTTCCCAATTACATTGTCGGTGCCACCTGGCTCTTTTTTTACTCCTCATTATTGAGATACATTAAAAAGTCAGAAAATAAAAAGGCTGATTCGCTCATCTCCACCGTTTTTAAAATCTGGCTCATGCTCATCCCGGGCTGTGCAATCATATCGGCCAACGCAGAACAGATTTGCATATTGATCTACGGGCAGTCATTTGCTGCCAGCGGCGCATTTTTATCCATTCTGGTCTTTAATTCGGTTTTCATCATCCTCTTGAAATTTTCTGCGGCGATATTTATGAGCCATAATCGCCCGTTGTGGGCGGGGTTATCCCTGGCGCCGCTTTTACCGCTTTTATTCATCTCGATTTCTATCACTGTGCCCTGTTATGGACCAAGATCAGCGGCGTGGTTAACGCTTGCGGTCTTTGCTATTGCTGCTATGATAAATGTTTATGGTTTATCAAGCCGATTGCGGGTAAACCTCCCAATCAGACCGCTTGTTCTGAATATACTATTGGCGATTTGTGTCTATTATTTGATGGCCACAATTAATCTTGGCGGCTTTTACATACTCTTGGAAATACTCGTCATTCTACTATTGATTGTTGCTATTTATATTAAAAGTGGTATATTGGATAAAAACACAGCAAAATTTTTAGCGGACCAGGTTCGACAATTGCGCGGCCACAAGCCCAAAAAAAAGAAAATAGATCGATTCGGATAAAATCTGAATGGTGCTGTGACAGGTGATCCGGCAACATTCCGTATCCAAAAGGTGTTCGAATCAACAGGGATAAAAATGAAAACACTGGATATCGGCTTTATCGGATGCGGCGGCGTCTTTAGCAAGCGTCATTATTCTACACTTAAACGTCTTCCCCGGTACCGGATCGTTGCCTGCACCGATACGAATAGAACAAGGCTCGATGAGCTTCAAAGACACTATGGCATCAAATCAACCTTTACCGATTATCGCGACATGCTGCAAAAAGTACCCATGGACGTTGCTGCGGTTTGTTCTCCGGTGACCACACATGCACAAATGGCTCTCGATATTCTGGACGCCGGATTGAACCTGTTTCTCGAAAAACCCGCAACCTTTACCATTGAAGAATGCGATCAACTCATCGATAAAGCAAAAACATCTCCGGGTAAAATTTTGATCGGCTATAATAAACGCTATATGCCGAATATACGAAAAGCCAAACAAACTTTGGAGAGTGGTGAACTCGGTCAAATTGAAGCCGCACAGTTTTTACTTTCCACCGGGCATCGGGTTGAGGGTCTGCCGCATTGGCGCAAAAACAGGGCACTGGGAGGAGGAAGTTTTATCGAGGAGAGCTGCCATATCCTCGACTTTTGGACCTGGTTTTCGCACAAACCCTTTACACGGCTTTGCAGTGTAACCAGCAAGCTCGGTGGCTGTGACGATAATCCGGTTGCCTTTATGGCGGAAAATCAGGATGGAGCCCTGTTTCAGGGCCTGGTCTCCGACACCTTGCCGGATCAAAACCACTTTACTATCCTGGGACAGGAAAAAGTCATGCGACTCTTCCCGCATCAATTCGACGGTTTTAAAATTCAACCCCGGGGCGTCTATGACGGAGATTTGAAACACCGGATACGGAATGCGGTAAAATGTACCCGCTACTTGCCGCAACTCGGTAAATTGTGGAAACTGGGCGGTGTTTACCAGCTGTCATTTTATCATATGTGGAAAACTTTTTACGAGGCGATAATGAACGATGCCCCGGTTCTCAACAGCCTCGAGGAAACCCGGAATGTCCAGATATTAATCAAAGCCCTGGTCGACGCTGCTGACCAAAACAAGTGGATAGAGATAAACCGGCACTAAACCTGTTCAGGCAATAAAAAAGGATAGCGATAGAGGCCGCGACCGCTCAGCTCATTCGCCCGACCGGCATAAGCGCCGCTAAAGCGTCCCGATTTCTCATCATAGGTCAACCATGGCCCAAACCGTACCGGATTTTTATCCGCATCAACATCATTCTTCTGCAGATGCCGTATAAAACGCTTGGCAGCATGCTGAACCGCCGGATCAGCAGGGAGCGCCTGGGGAAGCTCTGAGAGATGAATATCATTACCGAGCTTGTAAGAGATATTGGCAATATGACAGCACATCGATGAAATATGACCCTGCATCAGCGGGGCATGCAACCGCCCTGCATCGTTATTATACACAGCATCGATTAAGTTCGCCTGATGCAATCCGCCGCCATCGCCCGGGAAGGGTTTCTGTTTTTTGCCGCTGTTGTCGTAAATCCATCCACCACTGCGGCCGCCGACAAAATAACCCTTTTCGCCCTGAATCACATTGCCCATTCGCGTGCCGCGAAAATGATCCATGGCATTGACGCCGGTCGCCACGGGCAGATTGCGCAAATCAATGATAAGAAATAGATTTCCATAATCCAACAGAGCTATGTGGGTATTGGGAGTTTCGCCGTTATCATTCCAGGCATAGCGTCCGCCAAAGCTCATGATCCGCTTGGGGTAACCGTCAAGGCCGAGGGCAAAGCGGCAATCATCGATCTGATGCACACCCAGATTACCCATTTCGCCGGTTCCGTAATCCCAAAACCAGTGCCAGTCATAATGAACCCTGCTGCGCATCAACGGTTTCAACGGCGCCGGCCCGCTCCATAAATGGTAATCGATATGAGAGGGAACGCTTTGTGGCTTTGCAACCCTGCCCAGGGAATCGCGATCCTTGTACCATACCCCCTGCGCCCACTTGATATCGCCGATATTACCGGCACGGATATACTCCACAGCCAGACGAAAGCCAATGTCGGAACGGTTTTGCGTACCGGCCTGCACGATACGGTTGTATTTTTGTGCCGCCTGCACCAACTTTCGGCTCTCATCGATGTAAAGCGAAACCGGTTTTTCGATATAGAGATGCTTACCCGCCTGACAAGCCCAGATTCCCATCAAAACATGCCAGTGGTCCGGCGCCGCAACCGCCACGGCATCGATGTCTTTATCGTCCAAAAGACGGCGGATATCCCGGTATGTCTTTACCGATTCATTTCGCTTGCTGAATTTTTCTTTTTCCCGATTCAACACCTCTTCATCGACATCGCAGAGGGCGACTACCCTGGCATTTGGATGTTGATGAAATTTTTCGATATGCTGAAGACCCTTCGAATGAAAGCCGACGACCGCAACATGAATTTTCTGATTCGCCCCCAAAGGCTGTGAAAACAAAGATTTTGCTGAAATCAGAGACGAACCCGCTGAAACTGTTACAGCGGCAGATGTACCAAGAAAGTGCCTGCGTGTAATCCTTGTCATGGAATGATAACCCGTATTATTTTGAAACCAATTTTTGCAAAGTTCAATTATAATACATATTTTTATATAAAAATCAAAGCAGAGATTTGTCTATTCGTTCAATACCGGTGATTTGAAAATTCCAAAGCCTTCGTGTTCACATCCTGCTATTTTATTGATGCTCATATACTCTGTTTAAACGGACAGAATAGCCTGCATGTGCAAATCTTCCGGCAACAAAACCGGGAAAAAGTCCTGTTCGAGAAGAAACAACCGCAAAACAGTGATGCGTATAAAGCTATACTAAACGGTTAGCCTGCTGAAAAACATCCGAATGTCGTTATTTGAGATGAATTAATCCATGAAATAGCGCTCTATTCGGTATTCTCCCGAACCGATTTCAATGATACTCCAATTTCCGCTGACTTGGTTTGATCTCCTCTTGGTTCAACAGCAAACGCTCCGACTGGTGCGAATACGTTTTTGCATCCGGGTCATGACCGGTAACTGCTGCGATTTTAGCCAACAGCTCAAAAGCATGACAATAAAATGCATATTGAAGATCGCCATAGCCGAGGTCATCTGCGAAAAAGAGAACGATATTGGGTGGCTTTTCGGATTTCATGCGGGCACATCCCATGCCGATGAGGGAAAACAGAGCCAATTCTCTGGTTGCCAATGCCAAAAAATGACGCCGGTCGATTGAGCGAGACATGTGAACTCTGGAATATTAAGATGATAGATTTAAAATGATACGCCTGCATTCCCTGCAATCGACAAAAACACCTCTTATGTTGTATCAGGGATAAATCAGCAGCAGATATAGCATGATAAAAATATTGACCACCACGCCGACTTTGGCCTGCGGAGATCCGAGCAGGGTAATGATGAACGAAAAAAGCGTAACCACGATAGCAACCGATTTCCACCAGTGTGGATGAAAGAAAAAAGCAATGCCGACAACGACAAAACTGATCGCCGCCAGCAGCCAGGCGATGCCGAACAGGAATATTCCGCCGTCACCGAGCCTGATCTTGTCGAAAAACAGGGTGGGTTTATAAGGTAATGCTTCCATATCATGAATTCGACAATAAACAAGAAATCCCAGTATATGAATCAAGCCATGAATCTGTAGTAAAACGGCCATTGCGATAGAGAGCATATCAATCTCCTTTTATAGATATACACCTAAAAATTGATGCATCATATATCCTATCAAAAAGCTGAATGCGGCAACACTGAGACTCAGTATCGTCATCGAAAAGCAGGTTATTCGGATGCCTCAATATTAAATTCAACCGATTTGAGTATAATGCCATCCGTACCGGTGATATCCACCTTCCATTCCCCTGTCCATTCTTTCATGATCCGCTTTGAGCTCCATGTACGCCAGTCTCCCGGTTTAACCGCCAGGGGAACGGCAGCCATCTCGTGGTCGCCATGAATCCACTTGTGCGTGATGAGCAGTGAATCTTCAGCACCTTGGATAACGCTGTAACAATAGACCTGTCCGACCGTATCGGCAAAAACCGTCGCCGATTCCACCGGTTGGCGATCCTCAACATCGAGACAGATTTCAGCTTTGGCAACAACCAGTGAATCGGTTTGTGCAAAAGCACCTGTTGCCAGTATCAGCAAAAGAAACAAATATCTGATGCATGCAGTCATTTTTCTTACCTGCTGATAATATAGATTTTATTCCAATCCCTGATCTTGCAGGGCGCATTATATTTTTTTGCTGAACGGTTGTATAATAGTAACTATATATGTATATTATACATAGAAATTCGCAATATTCAAAATAATATCGGGCAAAAACGACCGTATTTTTCCAGGTGAAAACGCTTAAATCGAGTGTAAACCAAAATGGAGTATATTATGATATCCCGGCGTAAATTTATCAAAGAGAGTGTCGCTGCATCAGCAGCGATAACGGTTGGAGCCGGCCTTGGATGTTCCAAAACACAAGCTCCTTCACCCTACGATGCCAAAGGATTGCCCACCGCGACGTTGGGCAAAACCGGCGTAACCGTACCGCGCATGATCATGGGCACCGGCAGCCGTTTTTGTTCGGTTCAGGAAGAGGAAAAAGGCCTGGAAATGCTGAATTATGCCCTTGATCATGGTCTCTACTATTGGGATACCGCGTCGAGCTATGGGGTTGACAAGGTCGTGAGCGAAGTTCGGTTGGGCAAAATTCTCAACGACCGGCGTCAGGAGGTTTTTCTGGCAACCAAGACCAGAGAACGCAACGGTGAAGACGCCAAACACGAAATCGAAAGAAGCTTAAAACGCCTCAATACCGACCATCTCGACCTGCTGCAGATTCACACCATTCAATCGCTGGAAGATGTCGAACGCATCGAAAAAGACGACAGCGTTTACAAAGTAATCTCACAGCTCAAGGACGAAGGCATGGTGCGCTTTATCGGCTTTACCGGCCATACCGATGCCGCCGCCATGAAAGCCATGACCGAACGATTCGATTTTGACACCATGCTCATTGCCCTGAACCACCATAAAAAAGGAAATCAGCCCTTTGAAGAGCAGGCCGTGCCGGCTGCAGCGGAAAAGGGAATGGGCGTTATCGGCATGAAAGTGATCCGTCCGCGCGAAAACAACGAGAACCTGGACCCGAAGAAACTGATTCGCTACGCCCTGACGCTGGAGCATATCGATACAGCCGTCGTCGGTATCGACAGTATGGAGGTATTGAAAGAAAACATCGCTCTGCTGAAAAGCTTTGAGCCTTTGAATCAGCAAGAGATGGAAGAACTGGATATGGCGCTGGCACCGTTTTACCGCCACGAAAACCTGGCCTGGATGCAGCCCGGCTATCAAGATGGAATGCTGGTATAAGAAAAAAATTCAAACCCCCGGGTGTTGCGCGACAGCGCATCCCCGGGGGTTTGAATAAAGCGGGTTCATTGCCGGCACCGGATATAATACCCATATTTGCCGAAATCATTACTGCTATTTCTTCCTATCCTTCGAGAACCTGGTTTATAGCCAGCCATCCAAGCATTGTTATCGATAATATATCAAGGGCCACTCCATTTTTCTCGGCGTTTCTCTGCGATCTCGGCGGTTTGAGTTATAATCATGTCGTCCCTAAAGGGACTCGATCCAAATTGTCCGTCGATATTCCGTTATGATTCTAAATATATACATAGCGGCACTGCTGTCCAAAACAATCAAAAACATCATATTTACACATCTTTTGAGCCAAAATATCAAACAGGTTAACAAAAAAAATTTGGTTCTTCCGAATAATGAGTACTTTTTTAACCGCTGAGAAAACGCCAAG
>CAZSOP010000183.1:0-8110 GCA_964608385.1 uncultured Cytophagia bacterium | reverse complement strand
CGGCAAAGCCCTTAGCTGATTAAAAGAACCATATAACAATCGTAACTTTGATAACGCACCAACAGAACCGGGTAAAGATGACAACTGATTGTTTCTAATATAGAGAGAATGTAAACGCTGCAAATTCCCCAGCTTTTGCGGCAAGTGTTGCAATTGATTGAAGGAAACATCCAATCTTTCGAGAAGAGATAACTCAACAACGCTCTCTGGCAAAATTGTCAGTTTATTCCTTTGTACAATAAAATCCTGCAAATTAACCCACCCATCCAGTGAATTGGGAAGCTGCACGATTTTGTTGTTGGAAAAATTTATCTTGCGTAAATTTTTCAACTCGGTAATAGAACCGGGGAGGGCGTGCAGACGGTTATTGGCAATGTTTAATTCAACAAGGGATTGCAGACGAACGATCGACCGGCTTAGCTTCTGAATGTCATTTTTGAAAAGAATTAAAACCTGTAAATCAGATAAATCATATAGTGCCGTGGGAACTGCGGCAAGTGAATTATGGCTCAAGTCAAGCGTTTCCAGTGAAATCGCTGAAATAGCCGGATCGACAGACTCGACCTTGTTGTTCCAGAGGGAAATAGCCTTTAAACTCGCAAAATTTTTAATACTCTCCGGAATTGCACGAATTTGATTTCCATTTAATATTAAGATTTGTAGCTCCGGTAAGCTATAAAGCTCACCCGGAATTACATCCAGATCATTGCCGCTCAAATCCAGAATCCTTAAATTCTTCAGAGTTAAAAGAGCGCGGGGAATCGTTTTAAAAGCAGGATTATAGTAATCATTCACCTTTCCCGGAATTAATAATAGTTTCTCTACTTTTTGAGGGTATTCGAGAGCCTCCGTCAGGCTGTAATAGGTGCTTTTCGGATCGGTAAATGATTGAGCGTTTAGACTCTGTAAAATAAAGAGAATAACATAAAGAATGCGATTCAGTCTTTTCATCTTAAAAATTTACCTCAGTGGTAAACTTGACAGCAGAATTATTTCGTTTTGATTCCAAATGATCAAAATCGAGCAACAGACGGCAATTTTTAAAAAGCCTATAGGATAAACCGATAATAAAACGTTTTTTTCATCCGGCACATAATACTCTGTATAGTGAAAGAAATCATATCTGACAAAAAGTGTTGAGTTTAAGGTATTGAACTTGAATTCAGAAAAAAGAGAAAATCCGTCCTGCTCGATAGCACTGGAAGAATCATCCACGATGACGCCTCTGTAATCCCCTTTTCCCTGATAATACATCAAAGTCCGTTTAGATTTCTTTCAATAGCATGATATCCTCCTCCGTTGTAAAAACCGAAGGAGACACTGCCATACTGACCAAAAGTTGACACATGATCGAATTTCTTCTTTCCCAAAAATGCCGTAAAGGTAATTCCATAATCGCCGGAATTAATAATGTCATTGCGCTCCAAAAACATGGTTCCCTGTGCGCGATATCCATTAATTCTATCTTCATAATGCAGCCAGGGGCGGTGCACCAGGCCGAACTCTACTTTTGGATTTGTGAGGAGGTACAAATCAGGCAGCTTGACATCGATATAGCAATATTTTAAACGCATTTCCATATCTCCCTCTCCATCACCTTCTCTGTCGACAGAGATATCGGGGTGATGCGTCCGGATAGTATGCATTAAACTCTTTTTTGATTATGATATAACCCCGATTGATGATGAACTCGCTATAGCGCTCCCCTCCTTCTTTTCCTTTTAAATAAGATATATACCATTGTCCGCCTATAGTTGTACCCGCGAATTTTCTATAACGGGATTCCTTTTCCACATCAATCCGCTTTGTATGTTCTTGATCAAGATCAATCGCCCTGACAAAACCAGGGTATAACATAAGACAAAAAAGCAACCAGATATACTTTTTCACCGCTTCCAGGCCCACCTCTATTGTTCCCATTTCACTCCCACTTTAATAAATTATTGTATATTTGTCAACAAGGATTTATATTGTAAAAAATAATCACAAAGGAGAAAGCGTTGAGATCATTTGGCTTTATATTAATATTATCGTCCGTTGCTTTTTGTCAAAACCTGCAGGTTCATTATGATTTTGGACAGGATCGTGGTTATATAACAACCACCTTTGAGATGTTCAAACCGGATGATTATGGGGCAACATTTTGGTTTATCGATATGGATTATGACACAGGTAAAGATAAAAGCATGTCTCTGGCCTATCTTGAGTTTGCCCGCTATTTTAGTATTTCATTGTTCAATCCCTTCTCTTTTACCGTACAATATAATGACGGGATATCCGAATATGGTTCTCTTGGACAGGTCTGGTTGACGGGCTTTTCACTCCCCCTGTCAGTAGGTTCTGCGTATATCGCCCCGGAACTCTTATACCGGTATCAACGCCATGCTGCCCGTATGGATGTACAATTTACTTTTGTTTGGATGTTTTTGCATCAAAAGATCGAGTTTGCCGGATATTGCGATGTCTGGACTCAGGACAAAACTGCAGACACGAAAGAGATAGCGGTTCAAACCGAACCCCAGATCTGGTATAATATGAATAACCATTTTGCTTTAGGCGGAGAAGTTGAAATCAGCAAAAACTTTTTACCCGGCAAGGGGTGGAAAGTTATGCCAACAGTTGCGGTTCGTTACCGTTTTTAAAGTGTAGCATTCAATACAGAGGAGAAAACACAATGGAAAAAACAAATCCACTACACCAACACATCAATATCCGTACAGAGATTATTGCGGGCATAACAACGTTTCTGGCTACCATGTACATTATCGTTGTGAATCCGGCTATCTTGCAGGACGCCGGCATGCCTTATAGTGGTGTTTTAACCGCTACCGTTCTGGTATCAGCATTCAGCAGTATCTTCATGGGTATTTATGCCCGAAATCCGATTGTCATCGCCCCTGGCATGGGAATAAATGCCTTTTTTGCCTATTCCGTTGTTATCGGAATGGATGTCTCCTGGCCGGTAGCTCTGGGTGCTGTTTTTTGGTCGGGAATTGTTTTTCTGCTCTTGTCGATATTCAATGTCCGCACCCATATCGTCAAAGCCATTCCACGTCCCCTGCGTTATGCCGTTGCTGCGGGCATCGGCCTCTTTATCAGCTATGTTGGTTTTAAAAATGCCATGTTTATTGTCGATAACAGAGAAACCCTGAGCTCCCTGGCCGGCATGAATCCTATTACGATTACGTTTGTCGCTGGACTGTTTATCACCTCTGTCTTGGTTTGCAAAAAAGTCAAAGGTGCCCTGGTCGTCGGCATCATAATGACCACCATAATGGCGATTCCTATCGGGCGACTTTGGGGAGATGCTTCCGTCGACATGGAAGGCATCCAGACTCTGGTAACCTGGAAAGGACTCTTTGCTGCACCGGATTTTAGCTTGATTTTTTCTCTTAATCTCTTCGAATCGCTCAAATTATCACTGTGGCCGGTCATCTTTGCTTTTCTTTTTACCGATATGTTCGACAGCCTTTCCACTTTTATCGGCGTTTCCGAAGCGGCAAATCTGGTCGATGAGGAAGGAGAACCCAGACATATAAAACCATCGCTCATTGTCGATGCCTTTGCCACTACGATTTCAGGTCTGGTCGGTACGAGTGCCGGTACCGCCTATATCGAATCCGCTGCCGGTGTAAAAGAGGGCGGGCGCCATGGTTTGACTGCAATTGTTGCGGGTCTGTTCTTCTTGCCATTCATGTTCTTATCCCCGCTTCTCTCGGTGGTCCCTTCTATTGCAACTGCTCCTGCCCTGATTTTGGTCGGCGTGTTTATGATGACGCCGATACTTAAAATTAACTGGCAGCAATACGATGAAGCCATCCCGGCATTTTTGGCGATGATTTTGATACCGCTTGCCAATTCAATTACGCAGGGTATTATTTGGGGATTTCTGAGCTGGACATGTTTGAAAGCGGTTACAGGAAAGTCTAAGGAGATCAGCATCACGCTTCTAATTATCGATGCCTTTGCAATTCTGGCTCTGGTGATATCATAACAGGACATAACGTTAAGCTCTTGGTAAAACAGGCGGTTTTATTATGAGATATCCAGGGCGTTTATCTCTTTTTCCAGAGTTGCAAGCAGTTGTTCAAGTGTTAACGTCGTCTCTTCCCAGTTGCGATAGGCATTTTCCAAATCTCGTTTTACGCCTTTGTAATCGAGTCGTAGAGATTTAATTTTTTCACTCTTGCTGTAATTCTCTGGTTTACCCAGCTCGGTTTCCAATTCCCGTTTGCGATATTCCAAACCATCAATTTCATTTTCTACCTTGGCTATCCGTTGCTGCAATTCCGAACGTTCTTTGCTAACCTGTTGTCGTGCCCGAGCCTTAAGACGTTTATGCGTTTTTTTCCGGTTTCCACTTTCAAAAGGTTTGCCGGCGGTGTCATCCGTTTGACTCTCCTTTAAACGCCTTTCCAGATATTCCGTATAATTGCCCTCATATTGCATTAACCCGTCCGGTCGTATCTCGACAACCTTGTGTACGATTTTGTCCAGGAAATAGCGATCATGCGATACCAGCAACAACGTTCCCTGATACTCTGACAGCGTTTCTTCGAGCGCTTGTTTGGTGGCCAGGTCAAGATGGTTTGTTGGTTCATCCATGATCAGAAAATTAACCGAAGACAAAAATATTTTAGCCAATGAAACGCGCGCTTTCTCGCCGCCGGACAATATACCGATTATCTTATTCACCTTTTCACCACGTATACCAAATAATCCCAGCACATCGCGAATATGCGGAATATTTTTTGACTCGGTGGCGCTTTCAATCGCCTTATAAGGTGTCTGGTCAAGCTCAAGTGCATCGATCTGATGTTGGGCATAGTAACCGATCGCTACCCGTTTTCCCACCTTAATCTCACCTCTTTGAGGGTTGAGTTCCTGATGGATAATGCGCGTAAGAGTGGTCTTGCCCGCGCCGTTGGAACCCACCAGAGCAATTTTCTGCCCTCTGTAAATATCCAGATCGAAATTTTTCAGTACCCAGTCCTGCTGGTAGCGAAAATATACATTTTTCATATGAACAACATGGTGATAGCTCGGATAAGCCGGTTCTATCCTGAACCGAACCGGTTCTACATCCGGTTTAAAAAGTTCAGCTTGGTTTAATTTCTCCAATTGTTTGATCCGGCTTTGGACCTGAGCCGCTTTTGTGGCTTTGTATCGGAATCGATCCACAAATCGCTGTATGCGTTGGCGCTCCTGTTGCTGCTCTATCCACTTTTTGTATATGAGCATCTGGTGGTCAAGCTTTTGTCTCTCATATTCATGATAAGAACCCGTATAATGACTCAGTTTGCCCCGATCGAGTTCAACGATTTCATTTGATAAACGATCGATAAAATATCGGTCATGGGAGACGATAATCATGCTTGATCTCAATCCCGATAAATATTGTTCAAGCCATTGTAGCGAATCGAGATCGAGATGATTGCTGGGCTCATCCAGCAGCAACAGGTTGGGAGTTTGCAATAAAAGACGGGCCAGATAAACCCTCATTCTCCATCCACCACTCAACTCTGCGAGCGATCGTCCAAAATCATTCTGACTGAATCCAAGACCGGTAAGAATAGATTTTACATCTGCCTCCAGCCGGTATCCGCCCTGGATCTCATATTGTTGCTGGAGAATCCCCAGTTTTTCAATTTGAGTTTTTTGATCCTCACCGGCGGTTTCAACCTCACGCCCGAGTTGACGAATTTGATTCTCAAGGGCAATCAAATCTTTTCTTGCTTCCAATGCACTATCCAGCACGGTGGTACCCGAAAAAATGATCGATTCCTGTGGCAGATAACCTATTTGATAATTTTTGGATTTGATTATATGACCGGAGGTGGGCTGTAAATCGCCGTTCAGCAAACGCAGAAGAGTCGTTTTACCGGCACCATTCGGGCCGATCAACGAATAGCGCATTTCGGGTTGGATATTCCAGTCGATACTATCGAGCAATAAATGGTCATCAAATGAAAATGTTAATTTATTGAGCTGTAACATGGTTAAAGGGGCAGATTCCTGCGTTCAGGATAAAAGTCAGGCCAATTCAATATAACTCTCTCCGGCTTCCGGTGCGCCGCATAGCGCGTTTCATCAAAATCTTGTGGAAACTCTTTTTTCTCTCTTTTGGCTGCGGTATGCGCAAGGTATAGCGGCCGTCGGAATGAAGGTCCCAGGCCAATCGGTTGTCGGTCAGGGCTTGTTCAAGCACATAAATCAGACGATTTCGAAGCCGAGGCTGCAAAACAGGTATGATCGCCTCCACTCTGTCATTCAAATTTCGCCGGCGCCAGTCCGCGCTGCCGATAAAGACCATAGGATTATCATTGTTATGAAAATAAAAAATGCGGTCGTGTTCCAAAAAACGACCGATAATACTGATGATCCGGATATTTTCGCTATAATTCGCCAGTCCGGGGCGCATCCTTGTATGTCCCCTGATAATCAAGTCAATTTCTACTCCGGCCTGAGACGCCAGATAAAGCCATTTGATCATACCGACATCATCCAGCGCATTCATTTTGCAAATAATTCGACCATTATTATATTTTTTTTGAGATTCTATTTCCTTTTCAATCAATTCATAAAATTTATTACGCATATACGTGGGAGCCACAATAAAATGCTTATAAGACTGATACGGTGCATGACCGGTGAGATAATGAAAAAGATTTACCAGATCTTCACCGAATTCTTTATTACAGCTAAACAGACCGATATCCGTATAGAGCCTTGCAGTTTGGGCGTGATAATTTCCTGTACCAATATGGCAGTACGCATGAGGTCCGTCCGCTTCTTCTCGTACGACCAAAGTCACCTTACAATGGGTCTTCAATCCCACCAGACCATACGTCACATGAACACCGGCATTTTCCAACATTTGTCCGAATTCAATATTTTTGGCTTCATCGAATCTTGCCTTGACCTCAACCAGAACAGCTACCTGCTTGCCGCTTTCAGCGGCCTTCATCAACGCTTTTACAATCGGCGATCCCTTTGAGGTGCGATAAAGCGTTTGTTTAATGGCGATAACTTTTGGATCCGAGGCGGCTTCTTCCACAAAACGCTGAACCGTCGCGGTAAACGAGTCATAAGGATGATATACAAGTTCATCGCCGCGTCGAATAATAGAAAAAATATCCTGATTTTCTTTGCTGTCACCGGTTTGAACAAAAGGTTTTGCGATCACCGGCTCCCATGGTTTATAGGTAAAAGACAGCATGTTGAGATTGGCGATCTCAAAACAATCGGATAAATCCAGCAGGCCGTCCACTTGATAGATATCATCTTCTTCAAGATCGAGTTCACGTATCAATAGATTCAAAACATTATCAGACATTTCTTTTACTACTTCCAACCTGACAACAGGTGCAAAACGACGTTCACGCAACTCTTCCGATATCATGCCCAATAGATCTTCCGCTTCCTCTTCATCCCGCCGTACATCGGCATTTCGGGTGATGCGAAACGGATAAATGCTTTCTATTTCCATTCCCTTGAACAACTCGTGGATGTTGTTCATAATAATCTGCTCAATAGGAAGGAGACGATAATTTTTACCCTTTTCTAAAAAGAAAAAGCGTCCGTGACTCGCAGGCACCTTTACACGGGCAAAATGAGTGGAATCGTCTAAAGGATGCTTCATTTCTATTGCCAACGAAAGGCTCAGATTGGAAATTAAGGGAAACGGATGGCCGGGGTCGACCGCCAGAGGGGTTAGTATGGGATATATATGCTCGTGAAAATATTTTTTTGTATCCGCTTTTTCTTTCGCTGTCAGATCATCATATTCGCAAATTTCTACATGAACTTCATTTTCCAAAATCGGAACGAGTTCTTGCTCCCAGATTCGGGTCATCATATTCATCATTCTTAGAGCTGTATCACGTACCAAAACGAGCTGCTCCGTAGGGGTTCGTCCATCCGGAGAGAGTTTGGTAACCCCGGCAGCTTGCTGTCGTTTTAAACCACCCACTCGTTTCTGAATAAATTCATCCAGGTTATTGGCGGTGATGGGAAAAAACCCTTCCCCTTCCCGCCCCCCCGCTCGCGGGTCCAGTGCTTGACAAAAAACCCCCCCCTTTAAATTCATCCAGCCCAATTCATGATTAAA
>CAZSOP010000182.1:0-8136 GCA_964608385.1 uncultured Cytophagia bacterium | reverse complement strand
TGTATCAAAACCCATGATATATTATTATTTCGAAAACAAAGAAGGCATTTATAAACAGCTGCTCGAAACCGGTCTCAATCATGGAGAAGAAATCATAAAGCAGGCACTGGATGAAAAAATCTCTTTCAGAGAAAAGCTGAAAATCATTATGCAGAAAAGACTAAACCTGACGCAAATTTACCCGGACTTTTCGCGTTTTTTCCTGCTTTTAAATACCTCTTCGACAAAATTGCCGGTAACAAAGGAATTCGAAGACAAGATAGAAACGCATCGAAATCTCTTTAAAAAATTGATCCAGGAAGGAATAGATTCGGGAGAATTTGGCCCAGGGGTTAATCCCTCACTGGCCATTGATATAATCGGAGCCGTATTGATTCATTATGTTCGTAAATATCTGAATAATGACGACATGAAATCACCCAAAGAAATATCGGATAAAGTGATAGAGTTACTGTTTCGTGGGTTGAATGAATAACGCGTTGGAGGATTAAATGCGCATCATAAACATTTTATTGACGATTTTATTATTTGTTGTTTCCGCCCGGCCACAGGAACCAAGGGTGTTGACTCTGGAAAGCAGCATGTCCATTGCCTTTGGCAATAATCCTGAATTACAGATGGCGGAAAAAGAATATAAAAAACAAAAAGCCGGGGTTTGGGAAGCTTATTCGGGCATACTGCCCAGCCTGAACGGCAATGTCAATTTTCAGCATGCCTGGGACATCCAGGAAACCACTATTCCCAATTTTATCAAGCAGATGCTGGGACCCCAGGCACCTGCGGGAATGCCGGATTATGTCAGAATATCATTTGGCCTTGAAAACACGTTTACCTATGGTGCCACGCTTACCCAGCCGCTTTTCCTCGGCGGTGCCGGAATTGCCGGTGTAAACATAGCCTATGCAGCCAAAAGAGCTGCTGAAAAGAATTATTCGAGCATTCGCCAGCAACTTATCTATGATGTCAGCGATGCCTTTTACGGCTGTTTATTGACAGAAGAACTGACCAAAGTCACTCAAAAGGCGCTCGAACAGGCAGAAGCGAATTTTGATATGGTCGACAAGAAATACAAAGCAGGAACCGCATCCGGATTCGATCAAATGCGGGCAAAAGTCGAGGTTGCCAATCTCAAACCCGAACTGATATCAGCACGAAACAACCACCAACTATCATTGACACGTTTGCGAAATGTTTTGGGATTGCAAAAAGATGTGGACTTTATCATTCAGGGCGCTTTGATGTATGAACAAGACCCCTTTGGCAGCATGCCATTGGATACACTGCAAAACATGGCGCTCAAAAACAGGCCGGAAATGCACGCTTTGCTGGAACAAAAATATATCAGCAAGAAAAGCATAACCATCGCCAGGAGTAATTTTTTGCCCAAACTCTTTTTTCAAACAGACTATTCAAAAATGGCGATGCGAAATGATTACAAATTTACAGGCGAAGACTTTAGCAAGGGCTTTACCTCTGCCGTCAGCCTGCAAATACCTTTATTCAATGGTTTCAAAAACCTTAAACAGTACCAGAAATCACAGCTCGATTACCGCATCATGCTGGACACCGAAAAACAGGTGCGGGATGGTATCCTGGCAGAAGTAGAGGTTGCCTATAATAAATTCAGCGAGGCAAAAGAGAAATATCTCGCCGCCGCTGAATCCGTAGGATTGGCGGAAGAGTCCTTGCGCCTGGCCACCTTGATGTACGAAGAAGGTGCAAGCACACAGCTTGATGTACTAAACGCTCAATTGGCTTTGAATCGTGCCCGTGTGAATTATGCCTCATCCGTTTATGAACATCAGATGGCCAGATACCAATTGCGCAAAGTGACCGGAAATTTAAAGGAAATTCTTTAATAAATCAGAGCAAAAAGGAGATAATGAGAAAATGACAAAAACATTAAAAAGCCTGATAATTATCGCATCTCTGATCAGCTTTGCTTGTCAACAATCTGATACCGCGTCTAATCAGATCAGCAAAGTACCCGTTCGGGTGGAAAAGGTCAATCTGGGTCAGGTCACGAAGAGCCTGGATTATAACGGCGATATCAGAGCAGAGTTTTCTGTAAATGTGTTTTCCAAGGTCCCCGATCGCATTCGATCTCTTTATGTCGATGTTGGCGACCGCATAAAAAAGGGAGATTTGATCGCAGAAATCCTTGCGGAAACCATCGAACAGGCGGTTCGTCAGGCCAAAGCCGCGCTTGCCGCGGCACAGGCTCAGACGGCCAATGCACAAATAGAATACGACCGCGCCAATCGCCTATATGCTGAAAATGCAATGAGCAAACAACAATACGATGCCATTAAAACGCAATATGAAGCAGCGAAGGCATCGCTTGAACAGGCTCAGGCGGCCGTAAAAAGCGCTCAAAGCAGTCTGGAAGACAGTAAAATCACAGCTCCGATCTCAGGAATCATCGGAAAGCGCAACTACGATGAAGGAGATATGGCAAATCCGGCAATGCCGATTGTAACCATTGTGCAAATGGAACGCGTCAAGATTGAATTCGATGCCACTGAAAAAGATCTGGGGCGACTGGCTCTGGGGCAGACTGCAAAGATTTCCGTAAAGAGCTATCCGGATGAATCCTTTGAAGGGAAAATCACCAAAATAAGCCCGGTGCTGGATCCTCTGACGAGAATGGCCGAAATTGAAGTGCTTATCGATAATCCGGCAAAAAAATTAAAACCGGGAATGTTCGCCCAGGTAAAGGTTATCACAGGTATCATCGATGATGTTATTGTGGTGCCGAGATATGCAACCATTGAAAACACCTCCATGAGAAGAGAAAAGGGGGAAGATATTATCATTAAAAATTATTACGTCTTCGTCACCAGGAACGACAGCACGGCTCAGCAAAGAAAACTGGATGTTGAATATGTCAACCACAGGAACATTGCGGTAAACGCCGGTATTCAGGTCGGTGAAAAGATGGTTGTGGAAGGGCAAAATAATCTTCACGATAGAACACCGATACAAATTATCGGGGAGGATGATCAATTATGAAACTTACTGAAACGGCCGTCCGCAGGGGCGTTACCTTTATAATGCTATATTTGATCATAGTCGGTTTTGGCCTTTTTTCGCTTGCACGCCTCAAACTCGATTTATACCCAAAACTGGAGTTCCCGGTTATTTCTGTGATTACGCAATACACCGGCGTCGGTCCTTATGATATCGAGACGGTTATAACCAGGCCGATCGAAGAATCGGTTGCAACGGTGGAAAACGTCGAAACCATAACCTCAACAACGTCGCAGGGGCTCTCTATAGTAACCCTGGAATTTGATTGGGGCACGGATATGGATCAGGCAGAAATCAATGTCCGTAATCAGCTCGATTTTATCCGCGATTTTTTGCCTGCTGATGCCAGTGAGCCTCTGGTTTTTGCGTTTGATCCTTCCATGCAGCCCATTCTTTTTCTTGCTGTCACCTCAAATCTGCACGGATTGGCCGAGCTACGCTACATTTCAGAACACGATATCGAACCACGGATCGAACGGATTAGTGGTGTCGCATCAGCATTTACCTCCGGTGGAATGCAACGCGAAATACGCATCCTTGTCGATCCTCAACAATTAAGGGCCCATCACCTCAGTATACAACAGGTCTCTGCGGCCCTGCAGGCGAACAATTTACAGATTGCCTCGGGCTGGATTGATAATGAAAAACAAGAGTTTACGGTTCAAGCCGCAGGCGAATTTGACAACATCGAGGAAATCGCCAATACCAATATCACTACCATTAATGGATCGGTCATTCGTGTAAAAGACGTTGCAAATGTTGTCGATGGATTCAAAGAACAGAGACAACGGGTCTGGATGAATGACAAGCCCGCTGTCATGCTCATGGTACAAAAACAATCCGATGCCAACACCGTTCAGGTTTGTAAAACGGTTGTAGGCAAATTCGCTCAAATCGAGTCCGAGATTCCGCCGGGTGTGGAACTGGAAATGTTCTGGGATCAATCAGAATTTATTGAACGCTCCATCTCAAACCTGGGCAGTACTGCCAGAACCGCGATTATTCTTGCTTTTTTGGTGCTTTTGTTCTTTTTGAGAAACATCCGCAGTTCATTGATCGTCGCGGTTTCAATTCCCGTCTCTATTATTGTAACTTTTGCCGTCATGGACCAGGCGGGTCTCACCCTGAATATTATATCCATGGCGGGATTGGCCCTGGCCGTCGGACTCTTGGTGGATAACTCTATCGTCGTACTGGAAAGTATTTTCAGATTTAAGGAGAGCGGTGAAGAGGCAAAAACCGCGGCCAACAAGGGCGCCGGAGAAGTGGCCATGGCCATTACCGCCTCTACTCTGACCACGTTGTCGGTTTTTGTGCCCATTTTATTCGTCCCGGGACTTGCCGGTGAGATGTTCAAAGAAATGGTGATCACAATTTGTTTTTCCCTTGCGGTTTCACTTTTTGTCGCTCTGACGCTGATCCCGCTACTGACATCGAGGTTGCTCAAAGGCTCTACCCGCAAGACAAAGCAAGGGTTTTGGCATAAAGTCAGTAACCGCACACAATCCTGGATTGATGGTTTGCAACACTATTACACGATTGCCCTAACATGGTCTCTGCATCACCGCAAGAGTGTGTTTTGGGGCGCTGTGCTGTTGTTTTTCCTCTCCATTTTTATCCTTTTTAATCTGGGTGGAGAATTTCTACCTGAAGGCGATGATGGCTTTTTAGCCGTGTCGGTGGACCGCACGCCGGGGACCAGCCTGGAAGAAATGGATAAAACCATTCACCATATCAATAACATCATCGAACGGGAAGTTCCGGAACAACAGATCGTCTACTCTAATTTTGGTCAGGGAGAAGGCGTGATGTCTCTTTTCTCATCCAGGGCCTCGTCCGAAGGAGATATTACCATAAGACTTTCCGATCTGGAAAAAAGAGACCGGACGGAGTTTGAAATCGCCGATAGTTTGCGGCCGCTTTTAAACAAACTCCCGGATGTTACCATCGCTTTTGAGGATCGCGGTGAACAAAATCTCTTCGGTTCAGAAGGAGATATTTCAATCAAAATTATCGGACACGATATCGAAAGAGCCGAGATCATTGCCGAAAAGTTACAGGAACAAGTCGAAAAAATAAATGGAATAGTTTTTACCCGGCTCAGCGTAGAAAAGCCAAGACCCGAGCTCGTTATAGATTTTGACCGCCAATTGATTGCAGATCTGGGGCTTTCCACCGCCCAGGTTGGAAGCATTGTCAGCACCAGCATTCTGGGCAACGTGGTTACACGCTACCGGGAAGGCGGCGATGAGTTCGACATTCGCGTACAACTGGACAAAAAAGGCAGAAGCGATAAAGAGGATATTGAAAACATCTATATCATGACACCCGCCGGCAGACAAGTGCCGCTGCGGGCAATTGCCGATGTCAAATATACCCTGGCACCACAGGAAATCAGACGCGAGGATCAGGAACGATACGTCTCATTGGCTATCAATATCTCCGGACGTGACCTCAAAAGCGTCACAGATGAAGTCCGCTCCGTACTCAAATCCTATCCGTTACCCAATGAATTTCGCACCGAGATCGGTGGAGAGGCGGAAGATCAACAAGAATCCTTTATGTACCTCGGCCTTGCCATGATGGTTGCGATCGTCTTAACCTACATGGTCATGGCGTCACAGTTCGAATCATTCCTGGATCCGTTTGTGATTCTCTTCACCATTCCCCTCTCGATCATCGGAGTGGCTTTCGCACTCCTGTTGACCGGCACGGATTTGAGTGTAATGGCTTTGATCGGGATTATTATGTTGGTCGGTATCGTGGTAAACAATGGTATTGTGCTGGTCGATTATATGAACCAGCTTCGGGACCGGGGTATGGAGCTTCTTGAAGCGGTTGTAGAAGCGGGCACGGTACGAATGCGTCCGGTTCTCATGACCGCATTGACCACCATTCTCGCTATGTTTCCGCTGGCACTGGGATTGGGTGCAAGCGGAGAATCGTGGTCACCTATGGCCAAAGCCGTTATGGGCGGATTGACGGTTGCTACGGTTTTAACCTTGATCGTGGTTCCCGTCATCTATACCGCATTAGAAAGATTCCTGCAAAAACGACAGGCGAAGAAAAACAAAAGAGCGTAACATTCAGGCCGGAAATCGCTATTCGATTTCCGGCCTGAAAAAACAGGTTTCAATTTTAAATTGATTTTGCCGGATATAGGGAATGTCGGCAATCGCTTGCTTGTATTGCTGCAATTGATCTTCTTCGTCGGGGACCTGGCCGGTTTTATAATCTACAATCAATACCTTTTTTTCAATTTTGTCTATCAGCAGCCGGTCAATCCGGTATTCCCGTCCCTGCGGAGAAAAAACCGTATATTCGGTGAAAACCTGCCAGCTTTCCGAGAAAAGTTCGGGATGGCGGTCGATGAAAAGATTTGTCTTTTCGATAAGACGCTCTATTTCCGCTTTTGATACCAGAGTGCCATAAAACTCCAGGGTCTTTAACAAACCCTGGTGCCGTTCTTCAGCATGGCCATACCTTATAAACGACAGGTAATAATGAACAATATTCCCCAGAATAACACTTTTATGCTTGAGAAAAACCGATTTAAAATCAAGATATTGTGGCTCTGAACTAAAATCAAAATACTTGAATTGATCCGTATCCAAAAACTCATTTACAAAATCAAACTCTGCCTGAGAGGTGGATTCCGTTTCAACTTTAGCGGCCTTCAAGTCGGGGTTTTCCCCCTGTGCAGCAGTCACGGTATGACCGGCCTGTTTATCCCATCCATACTCCTGAAAACAAGCGTAAACAGAACGAAAAAGGAGATCCTGAATCGCAGGAGACTCTTTTTTTTCCATGTCCTTTAAAAAAGAATCGATTCCGCTTTTTTTCCTGTAGGAAAAATAAAGATATAGATTGGATATGGCCCGGGTCATGGCGACGTAAAAGGTATTCAGGGTTTCAACTTCATCCCGCTTGGCGTTCTCTTCGTATAGATATTTTCGTTCGCTGCAGGCCAGAATATTGTCATAATTAAAAGTCAGAAAAAAATCATCAAGATGGGTATAATGATCATTATATTGTAAATAATATTTCACCTTTTTTAGAAAAGCCGGCGTCCCCATCGACAACCGCCAAAGCAAAAAAACAGTTTCGAATTCAAGTCCTTTTGATTGATGGATGGTCATTAATTTTACAGCATTTTTCTCCTCAAGTCCTTCCTGCCGAAATTTTTCTCTTTCGCTGTTATCATGACAATATTGTAAGAATCCGGACAATGTCTTTGTATAATCCTTGACCTGGTATTGAAACAAAGCGATCTTGCCGAGAAAGGAATTGATGTTTTTCAAATCATTGTCTAATCTAAAGAACTCGGTTACGGCAAACGCTTCGTATATTCGCCTGACAAACGTTAAAATATCTCTTTGATCATTCTGCCTGTAGCGTTCATCCGCACCACTCCCGTAGAGCGAATTGATCTTTTGTACAACCGCAATATGTTGGATGGATTGCCAAAAATCCGGATTTCCGGAAGCTCTATACCTGAGCAAGACATCCTTAAGCTGGTCGCTTGGTAACAAAACAAAATCAGAGCGTAAAAATTTCAACAAATCGGAGATGTCCCGATAGACAAAATAGGACAAAAGGTACATGACCGGTTTGACGGCGCGATGTTCGAATATCGAGCTTGTTGATTCATAAACATATTCAATTCCGTGCTGATCTAAAAAGTCGGCTATACTTTTCAATTCATCATTTCGCCGTGCCAGAATAACCGTACTTAATAACTGCTCCGGATATCGCTTTGCATAAGGTATGAAAAAATTTTCGATAAAATCCTGGATCGGGTTCTGGCTGATATTGCTTCCTTCCTGGCTGGCGGAAACATTCTTACGTCGTATAGAAACATAACCCGGAACGTCACTTTTGGCTCCTTGAACCGGCGTAAAAGGCCAAATCATACCCCGGGCGCGTAATGCATCATGCAAAGCCTGATTTGAAAAAACCTGGTTTACGAACCGAATAATATTGGGATGGCTTCGATAGTTGGTATCCAAATCGATTTCTTCCGCCGGTCCGACAATCTCCGGCATCTTCAATAACAGATCCCGCTCGCCGCCGCGCCAGCCATAGATCGCTTGTTTTTCATCCCCT
>CAZSOP010000181.1:0-8222 GCA_964608385.1 uncultured Cytophagia bacterium | reverse complement strand
CTTTCCTACTCTACCGAGCTTGGCGGTTTTGGGTACGCATTAACCGGATGATCCATGAAAAAACCTATAAACAACGAATTATTAATATTTTATGATATTTTGTATCTCGTTTCTTGTCTTTACATAATTCTGTTTTTCTCAGCGTTCCCGGCAATTTTCATTTATCTTGACAAAGTGAGAACTCTGATTCCTGCGCAGATTTTAATATTCTTGGATCATCAATCCGTTTAATACACCCCCTGATCGGGAGTACAATGCATAAAGGCATTGTACTCCCGGTCGTATCCCGGGCTCACATCCACAACAGCGGTTCCCGCAGCGGAAAGTTGCGCAATCCCTCTTCGCTATCTGGCATGGGGTCCAGTTTTTTCCACAGCTCGATGTATTCAGGCTTGTTCAGCGCTGAACCGGCAAAAAGCAAACAGGGGTGGCGCACCGGCCATTCGTCCCAGTACATGACATCCGGCTGCAGAGGCCATGTCGATTTGTCCTTGATATAAAGGTATATATACGCCATGCCCTTGCGGATGCCGCGGCCGTCATCGAGTTCAAAGGTCCAGAGATTGTCCTCAGGTGTGGAAAGAATATGACAGGCGATGGCGTGCGCATCGATGTTGAACAGAGAATAGCCATACGGCTTGGTGCGCTTTAGCTCCATGTGAAAGCTGCCATCCGGAGACATCTGGTTCGGCAGAATAACGGTTTTATAGCGGTCGCGGCAATAGTCGAGCAGCTCTTCGTTGCCGGTCAGGTCGGCAAACTGCGCCACCTGCATCACCCAGCAGGTGCCGTGATTGTTCTTGCGATCGCGTTCATCGATACCGTATTCGTGCGTCGTCATCCAGGTGACGAATTGATCAAACCAGGACCTGACCGCTGCAGCATCTGCTTTGGAAATACCGTCCAGCTCCTCGAGAACCATAACCGCCCGTGCCGGTTCGACAAAATGAATACCATCGATAAGTCCGACGCCGCGGCCGGGACAAATCCCCTTGATCGCCTGGGCATAGTTCATGCTCGGGTTCATCAGGGTTTCTTTATCGACAAACCAGGCTTTGAGGTGTTTAACAGCGTGATCGGCGTATTTTTGTTCGCTGTTGAGCTTGAACGCAGCGGTAAGCGCAGCAACGTGAATGCTCATGCGCCGCATGGCGCGGCGGTGGTCTTTGAAATTCTCGGGATTGGTCATGCCGTCCTTGCGGATATAGGGGCCGTCCGGATCTTCAGGATTGGGCCACCAGTAATCGCCCTCTGAATAAAAGTCGTGTTTGCCGCCGAGACTGCGCTCGCAGGTCGATGCAGTGACGGTGACCGGTTCTTTTTTCAGGTATTGGCCGGCAGAAGTGATAATCCTGTCGCGATCTAATGAAGCGATATCAACATCGATGTGCAGAACGCTCTCTGCGGTTTGATCGCCCTGCTGACAGCCGCTTGATAGAAAAAACAACAAAATCAATGCAATCAGTCGCAAAAAAATCTTCATATAACCTCCATTTTGTATTGTTTACACGTTCAATTTTATGGTTCGTTTGCTCAAGTCGGCGGTGGCATGTATTGAGTTTTTACATCATTATTTCAATGGAAAATGATGGTATGGAAAAAAAAGTCAAAATCAGCCGGTAAATATAAAATTGTTTTCCAACCTCCAGGCCGCCGCTTTATTAGTAAAAAATTTTTAAACATCATGACATACTCTATACAGCACGACCGCTGAAAACAGTGCAATGATAAATGATATATGTCCATTATTGAAGTCGTTGCGATTAACACTCCATTCCAAGAATTACCCATTCAATGATTCGTTCCCACCTGTCTGTCTGAAATTTCTTTTTCCGGATAAAGCAGGGTGATGCGATGGCTTTTGGTATCGACGCGAGGCAATCGATCGATCATCCGTTCATATGGCGGATAGTGAACCTTTTGCGCCGCGATTCTGAGCATAAAATAGATCTTGTCCAGATGGTTTCTCCATCCATGTATCATCTGGTAGGGCCATTCTTTCTCTTGCAGTGCAAATGGAATTAAAAATTCCAGCGCTGTACGAAGGCTGCGACCATCTGTTGTGCGGAAATGCCACAAATCGAGTCCGACATGCTCTGCCAGCATGGCCAGGCGAAAAAGGCCACGCAGATTACCAGAGCTGTAGCCAAAAGCAGAGGTACGCGACAATTCCAGAGGCTGGCGTCCATCCGGCTCGATTTGAACCGCGATACGTCTTTCCGGGACCTGGCTGAGAATTTTTTCGGCAACATCCTCCCTGCCGACAAAAAAGGCGAGCCGGCTGGTCTGGATATCGTAGAATGTACCGTGGTTGTTCATTTTTGCTGCTTCGTCTTTACCATGATCGCTGGTCAGGAGCCAGTGAAGGTAGTCGTCAAACCACTTTTGCATCGCAACGTGATCTTCAGTCGACCAATAGGAGGAAGATTCTATCAGTCTGATCGCATCGCAAATAGGCGCAAAGCGATAGGTGTCGATAATTCCGATACCGCGCCCCAGGGTGATACCGGGGATGGCCTGCCCGTAGTTTAGGTTCGGATTCATACGTGTGGATTCGTCGATAAACCAGATCCGGATCAGCTTGGCGGCGCGGGCAGCATAGGGGTCGTGATCCGTAAAGTAATAAGCAAGTGATAGCGTCCCTACAGCAAAAGTCAGCTTTGCCAGTGGTACGCGATCGTAGAGGTCTCTTTCCGGGTTGGTCAATCCATCCTTGCGGATGTAGGGCAGGCCATCTTCGGTATCGGGATTGGGCCACCAGTAGGGCCCGATGCTCATATAGTCGTGTTTGTCGCCGCTGGGCGGTGTAAAGGGCTTATCCATGACAGACCAGGGACCCTGCTGCATAGTCCGGTCAGCCTGACAGAGCAGCGAATCCAGTGCCGGCTGCAGGGTTTTATCGCCGGCCGCCAATCTGCGTTTGCTCAATGCAAGATCCTGTGCATCAAAGAGAAAAACACGCGGAAGCTTTGACTCTGACATTGAGCGGGATATGGATAATTCTGCACCAAGTAAACCAACAGCTATAAAGATTGCAACTATTCTGATTTTCATTAGAGATTCCATTTTATATATTCAATCAATCAGTTTTTATTCCCGGGAGTCGAAAGCGTATCACACAATATGATTTGGTGGTGCTTTCTTTCGAACCCTTATCGGCCAGGATGCGTATGTTTTAATCATAACCGCATAAACCCAATTGACATGAGCCGGTTTTATTTGCGGGTTGTTCCGGCAGGTTTTTACTCTTTTGCCGGATAAAGCAAATAGGTGCGATACATTTCGTCAGCGGCAATGGACAACTTTTCGATCATCTCTGTATATTCCGCTTTATCGTATTTTTGCGCTGCAATTCGCAGCATAATATATAACCGGTCAAGATTATTTTCCCAACCATGGATCATCTGATAGGGCCACTCTTTTTCCTTCAGAGCATAGGGCAGCAAAAACTCCAGGGCGCCGCGTATGCTGCGGCCATCTTTGGTGCTGAAATGCCAGATATCCAGCCCGACATGTTCCGCCAACAGAGCGAGTCGAAAAAAACCGAGCAGATTCCAGGCACTGTAGGCAAAAGAACGGGTACGCGACAGCTCGTGCGGCTGGCGACCGTCCGGTTCGATTTGAACCGCAATGCGCTTTTCAGGAACCTGGCTGAGGATCTCTTCGGCCATCTCCTCGTCATCGACAAAAAATGCAAGACGGCTGGTTAAAAGATCGTAAAATGTGCCGTGATTGTTCTCCTTTGATGCTTCATATTTGCCGTGATCGCTGCTTAAAAGCCATTGCAGGTATTGATCGAACCATTGCTGCATGGCGACATGGTCTTTATTCGTCCAGTGTCTGGAGCGTTGCAATAGTTCGATGGATTCACAAATAGAAACATAACCATGCGTATCGATAATGCCGATGCCCCGCCCTTTTGTACGACCGGGAATGGCCTGGCCATAATTCAGATTCGGATTCATATGCGTCTCTTCGTCGAGGAACCAGACTCGAAGCAGTTTGGTCGCATGGGCCGCATAGGGTTCTTGTCCGGTAAAATAATAAGCGAGCGACAGGGTTCTGACGTTGTTGCTCATCTTTCCCATGGGCTGTGAATCGTACTCGTATCTTTCCGGATTGACCAAACCATCCTTGCGGATGTAGGGCAGGCCATCTTCCGTTTCCGGATTGGGCCACCAGTAGGGCCCCACACTCATATAGTCGTGCTTGTCGCCGCTCGGCGGCGTAAAGGGCTTGTCTATTACCGACCAGGTACCTTCCTGCAAAGCGAGGTCAGCCTCATGTTTCAGGGAATCAAGAGCGGCCATAAGTTGCTGATCGCCGGCACACAGTCTTTCTTTAGTTTGCTCAAGATTCCCGGCATCGTAAAGAAGAACCCGTGGAATACCGGGTTCCGATTGAGAACAAGATAGATTTAAACCTGATACAATTACAGTGACCGCAATTAAAATCATCCATACATCGTGTTTCATAGGTCCTTTCATAAAATTTCCTTGATTACAAGTGTTTAGGTGCATTCCAATTATAGACTTTTATAACGCTCCGGCGTTATTTGGGCAAAGCGGCTTTCCATCCTTTATTCAACACAGTTGCCATTTCTTTTGCCGCCTCTGCATAAGCAGCGTCATCAATAACGTTGACGTTTTCCTTTGGATCGTTTTGCCGGTCATACAATTCCCTTGCTTTGACCTCACCGGATTTGACATGCACCCATTCCACATAGCGATAGCGCTGCGTGCGCGTCGTATTGCCCATAATCAGCCGATCCGCATCCCTTCTGTTACGCGGATACTGGCTGAATACGGCTTTTTTCCAGGGTTTATCGGCATCGTCGAGCACCGGTTTAAAACTATATCCTTCCAGATTATCCGGTATCGACAATCCGCAGAGATCGGACAGCGTCGGATAAAGATCGACGAGCTCGACCAGGGCACCGCTTTTCCGGCCTTCGGCTTTCATGCCCGGCACATCGACAATCAGCGGCACTTTGGTATCGACTTCAAAATTGGTGTGTTTGGCCCAGGCGCCGTGTTCGCCCAGCTTCCAGCCGTGGTCGCCCCAGAGCACAATAACGGTATTTTCGCGCAATTTTAATCGCTCCAATTCATCGATAATGAGACCGATACAATAGTCGATGTATGAGACACAGGCATAGTATCCATGGATCAGACGTCTGGCTGTTTTCTCATCCAGCTTGCCCTCTTTGATTTCTTCGGGTGTATCTGCATAGCTCTCCAGCTCACCCATACCGTTCATGCTGTAACGGTTGTGTCCCTTGGGGAAAAAGGGATTGTCGGCGAATTTGATATCCTCTCTGGAATAAAGGTCCCAGAATTTTTTCGGAGCATTAAACGGCAGATGCGGCTTGCGAAAGCCGACGGCGAGGAAGAAGGGGCTGTTGGATGTTTTTAAGCGTTTCAACTCCTCTACGGCTTTATCGGCCAATTGGCCGTCGCTATAACCGTTATAGGGCACATCTGCTGCTTCGGTGGCCGGACCTTTTTGCGCGTGTGGATCTTCAACAATCCAATAACCGTATTGTTTTTTCATCCGCCGCTGCATGACCGTATTGATCGCTTTATCGGTGACATATCCTCGGGGAAAAAAGTTGTCCGAGGGGCGATATGGTTTTTTGCTCCACCCTTGCGGATCATCGTCGTTATGGTGATAGATTTTTCCCAGGGACACGGTCTCATAGCCGTGCTGTTTAAAGTTTTGCGGCATGGTGAGATGATCGGGTAGCGCATCCATGACCTTGGGATAAAGGCCGATAATACCGGTCGAGTCGTCGCGCAATCCGGTCAACAGCGATGCCCGGGAAGCGCCACAAGTGGCGTGCTGGCAGAACGCGCTGGTAAACGTCATACCATTTTGGGCCAGTTTGTCGATGTTGGGCGACTTGATCCGGGTTTCACCATAGCAGTTTAACTGCGGACGTAAATCATCCACGGAAAGAAAAAGTACATTCATCTTCTTGTTTTGCGACTGTGCCAGGGTTTTTGCCCCTGTCAGCGCCAGGGCTGCAGAGCTGGCAGCAGTCATTTTGAGAAAATCTCGTCGAGTTCCTGTTTTCATGATTGCACCTACCTTGTTGTTTGTTTTGTTTATTCCAAATTGATTATTTTACCGTTGTTTGTACGCCAAAAGCCGGCAACCGGTTGGGTGGAACCGGTTACACCTGTCAGACTTTGAATGGCGTCAGGCAGAGGGTGCTCTGTTTGCAGCTGCGCCCACACTTCTGCCCGGCCATCCGGATAGTTGATTCCGGCACCGATCCAGCCATTCTCCTCTATCCACTCGATTTCTTTGAGATCTGTACCGGCAACGACAAACGCTGCAATGCGCGTCGCTTTTGCCTTGTTGGTGGTTGAGGCTGTCAAATGCCATTGTTTCTCAACCTCTTCATAAAACTCGGGCGTTGATCCTTCATTAAAGGGTGTATCAAAGGTGTCCGTTTGAGAAAAGATCAAACGCTGGCCCGGGGGGGTGACAAGATGAAACCGGGCTTTTGCTTTCGGACGTATAATCGCAATGGTCTGTTTCTCTTCTTCAATGTCCATGCGATTAAGAGAATGAAGCATCCATTGAAAAGTAGAGGGTTGAGGCGCGTTCAAGTCATCCAGAATGACAAACAATCCCGGACGAACATAGAGAATATGCCGGTCAAAGGTTTCCAGCATGCCGGAATAGGCCGGGGCGGCATCACCGCACACATAGGCTAGGTGACTGTTGTTCTGAAATGCGGTTATGCTTCCGACGGCTTTGAAACTGCGCACCGTTTGTCCTTTTCCATTGACCAGTATGGAATTGTTGGCTTTGGTTTGGCGGGTCCATTCGGCATGGTGCGGAGCGCCGTAAACCGGACCGTAATAACCGGATGGAATCGCCAAAGCATACCCCCCGACCGATAGATAGAAGGAATTTTGATCGGCGTGGCTGTGGCTGTAAGAGCCGTATGGACTGCTCTTGAAGAGAAGAAAGACGTCTTTTTCCAGATCGGCCAAATCGCTGTGAAAGGCGCTCCAGCCTATATCCCCGAACAACTCTGCCTGTTTGATCTTCGAAGGCGGGGCTGCTTTTACAGTGCGCGGCAATATCATTTGCGTTACCGGATTGGAAGGATCATCTTTTTGCAGCAAAACCTCGTCGGCCCACCACTGATAGACCGGATTTTTAAACCGCTGGGCATAATGGCTCATCAGGTCGACCAGCAGTTTGGCCCTGGAGGAGACCTGTCGCGGCCCTCTTTCAGCGCCATCGCCATATGGCCAGAACTCGCCGTTGGGACGGGCGCAGTAGAGAAAAAACTCCTGAATCTTGTTGTAAAAAGGCTTTTTCCACAAGTTCAGACCGAGAACCGAATAGACGCTCTCAATCCAGGTGGTGGCGCGGACGTTGTAGGCACCGGCATATCCGATCCCTTCGGCCCAGCCGCCGTCCTTGCCGCCCCAAAAGGGAAACACGGTCCAGAATCCGGTCAGGGAGAAATCAAGCCATTCATAAAACATCTCATCGGGCACCTCACCATAAAGCGCCAGCGCCTGTTCACTCAAATAGCCGATGAGGCGGGCATCGTGACTGGATCCGGGTTTTTGCAGGAATGGCCGTTGTATGGCGATGCGCTCATAGGTATCGCGGGCGCGGTCGATGCAGCTCCGGCGAACGAGTTCTTTTTCTTCTTCCGACAATGCATTATAAAGCCAGTCATATCCTCTATGCAGACAACGTGCGATGCTGAGTCCCGGCTCATCAAAGCCGATATGTTTGGAAGAAGTAATTCCATCGGCCGGCCATTCGGCGACCGTCAGCAGGATTCGCTTACCCGCGTCGGCATATTTTTGTTCCCCGGTCATCAGCCAGGCAATGGCGAGGGACTGCAGTCCGTGGTCGATGTATTCGCGGATATAGTGATAATATTGACGGTATTCCAGGCGGCGTTCAGCATACGCTTCGATATCGCCATACCACGGCAACTCGGGCGTGCCCAGCGTCAGGCTGCTGTCCGCGATTTCCCTGACCGCTTTCCAGGCCTGTCTGCGGCCGTTATCCAGTGTATTTCGTATTTTATCCAGATCGGCAGCTTTAAAAATCAGACGCGGATGCACGCCGGAAATGTTCTTTGCAAGCTCCTCGAGATTTGGATAGGGAAATACAACAGCATTTTTGGCAATAGAAAAATGGAAAAGTGGCGATTGAGAAATCACGTTTTTTTCTTTGTC
>CAZSOP010000180.1:0-8238 GCA_964608385.1 uncultured Cytophagia bacterium | reverse complement strand
CGGATATTTGTCAAGCCCAAACACACCGCAGCCAGATTTTTTTGATGGTGTGCATCCTGTGCTGCACCCCGCCCATAGAATATAATTGACAATTCCACAAACCCAAGTTATTGTGATAATATCACGTATGAGATGTGAGCGCATGATCGTTCGAAATAAAGGCAAGAAAACTTATCAATAGATGGGTTGGTTCGTGAGTGAATTGGAATGACTGAAGGTATAAAAAACCATTGCCAGAAAATATTTTAGAGGCATGATGGCGATAGGTAGGCGGGATGAGTAGAAATCCTTTACAAGGTTTTCTCAGCTGCCTATTACACAACAATTACTATCTTTCAATCCCTTGGAGGGTTTTCAGCAGCATGTTATATAAAAAGTAATGCTAAATAATTTGGAAAGTCAAGAGGGAGATCATGATTTTTATAAGATCGAAAAATATTAAAAGCATTAAGACATTATTTTACAATTAGTTAAACGACTTAAGCGATAATATAATTAAAGTTACACTTGACTTTTGGTTGCTCCTCGCATTACTTTTAATAGAAGATGTGATTGATTGTTATAGTAATTGATGTGTAAAAAATTAGAGGAGCAGCCAAATGAACGATCAAGAACTTATTAGCGAGTTGTGCCAATATTATAAGCTCAAAGAAAAAGATGGAAAATCGCTCTGTAAAATTAAGGGACGGATACTTAGAGACTGTGTTCGCGATGAAAAGAGACCTTTCATCAGACATATTGATTCTGACGATCTGAACGATGCGGCCATATTAGGCATTGTCGAAGGAATTAATACGTATGATGCTGAAAAAGGGACCAAATTAACGACTTGGTGTAGATACAAGATAATGGAACAAGTCAGAAAAGTCATCCGCCAGGAACTGAAATTCATTAAAGGTAAAGAGCAAGAAAATTTAGGTGAAGAACCAGTGTCACTGATGAATCAAGTGAATATCCAAGTACTCATTAACGCTCTCGAACAAATTCCTTCAAGACAGTCTGTGGTAATTAAGAAATACATCGGACTTAATGACATAAGGGGTGAAAAACGTCAAACGTTTTCTCATATTGGCAAAGATATGGGGGTTTCAAAACAACGAGTACAACAAATTTATCAACAAGGTCTTAAGAACTTGCGTAAAGAGTTCTTGAGGATATATCCAGAACTGTTTCGCAACTAATTTATATCAGGGGGAGTATACAATGGAGAACTCACTAAAAGATATAAAGTTTCAACTTGGATGGGAAGAAAAAAGCCTGATCAAGGAGTATATCGAGACAATCGCCAATAAGGGGTTGACTCGATACAAAAGCATCATTCAGACCGGCAAAAAAGAGGGCGAGAGTCTGTATACGCACGTGCTGAACGGGATTTTTGTGTTTGAGCGTCTGCGGCCGATCCTGGAGGTGACTGAGACTGAAGCGCAAGTGATCATGACGGTGTACTCGGTGCATGATCTCAACAAGCTGCCGCGCTTTGCACAACAACGCTCATACAATGCAATCGGGACGCAAGCGCACGTTGAAGAAGAATTGGAAAACCTCGGGCTTACTGCGTTCTTCCCTGAATATGCTGCATACTTGTCCGATATTACTACGTTAGCGCGGGCGCACTCCGGGCATTATCATACGGATGGCGAACTGCTCATTAAATCGCACGACCCTTACAAATTAGGCAAAAAGCGGATCGAAGAACTGCGGCACGTGATCCGGGCAATGGATGTGATTGATTTGTCGCACTCGTTGCAGGAACGCGCGCACAAACAGACCTTTCTTTCGGAATTAAACACATTTTTAAGTATGCAGACGCCTGTACGCCAATATGAGTTTCAGTCCCATACAATCCTGGAAAATCGTGGTATTTTGACGAACATCATTCACAATGCGGCCAGCAGCTATTTAGAGCAAGAATTCGGCCTGATTCCATTGCTCCTGTATCCGGACGGGGTCGCGTATCTGGCGGAAAAAGGTCAGAATCTGGAATTTGACACCAGCAATAGCAAAGCCATCGGCAAGGCGGTTCAGGCATCAATTGATAAGATGGTCAAAGCCAAGTTCGCCACGGAGTTTATTAACAGCCGCATTGCGGGCATTCAGGTTGACGCCAAATTCCGGGAATTGGGGGTGACGTTTGAGGAAATCTTTACTGAAATCTATAACAAGGTGGCCGGCCGAACATACCAGAAACGTCTGAATGACATGACTGACAAAGCTCGGAAACGTGCAGTAAAAGCGGCAAACAAAAATGTAGCAAAACTCAAGGATGAAGAGGACAAGCAAGCGATTCAACAGCAAGCGACTGACATCGAAAGCATGGCAGACATCATGCCGGAAAGCGATGAAACCATGCGAGTGGGCGAACTGTTGCGCTCTTACTATATTTTCTTAACGGATCATTACAAAAAAGCGGTTCCCAATATCTGGGACTACCTCTATGATTTGCTGAAGATTCCCCAGGAACGGCGGGCCTTTTATAATGCGTTTGATCAACGCTACGACCGGCCGTATGTCATTGCAAAAGATCTGCCGTTGTCCCTCGATGAGATGCAGGTGCGTATTCTTGAAGCCGGAAACTCATTGGCCGGGAAGTCGCAACAGGACTTACAGATGGAAGAGGAAACGCCCATCACGCAATACGTGCAAAAATTTCTGACTGTCAGTTTTGCCACAACCCAAGCATCCCAATTTGCCCAGGGCCTCAAAGACTACGTCAGTCGCCAGCATACCCAATGCTGCTATTGCAGTTCCGGCTTTGGTACCACCAAATGGATGGCGGCCGATGTGCCCTCTGACATCAAGGTACAATACTTCTCAAATAGATTGCGAGGAGGACAGGGGGAACCCAAGCGGCATATCTGTGACATCTGTAGTCTGCACTTCATGCTGCACAAGCTCAACTATCCGAATGTATCGCCGGGAGGAGTCGGGAAACAAGGCGTCAAAACCTATTATTTACACCTGTTTCCGTATTCGTTTCATTCTGACATTTTCCTGAACGCCATCCGAACCGAAATTAACCGATTTCGCCGCATGAACGTTGAAAGTCTGTATATGCTCACAGAACGCGCCATTCGGGAGTTTATGAAGGAACAGCGCGTCGAACCCAGATTTTCTCAGACCAAACGGAACGGCTTTCCGCTACCCAAATTCTCGGAAATTCAGGGGAACCAACTGATTTTTCCGGTCAACTGCATGGGGCAGAATGAGTCGGAACGCTTCTTGTTTGCCGTAGAAAATGCCCTGCTGATGCAGCGGTATTTGGGATGTAAAGTCGTCTTGACCGATGCCAGCATCAGCCTGCTGGAACAGACCGAATTTGATGATTTGTATATTGACAGCATTCCGGCGACGTTTAGCGGATTGCTGCCGGCAAATAATCTTGGAAAGGATGATGTGGAGACCGTCTGGAAGCGGATTACCACACTCTATAAAATCAAAGGACAGGTGTATTCTGATGGGGACGAGCTCTTAGTGCTTCTGCGCGCGCTGAGTGAAGAGCCGTTCAGCCTGTATTACGTATGTGAGCGGCTGATCCTCAAGAGACTCAGAAAAGCGAAAAGCACGGAGAATGAATGGCAGGAGATTCATATTACAAAACATGTGTCAGCACTTATCGGCACATTAATCGAAAGGGGTGAGACCATGGAACAACTCAAACAATTGGCGGCGATTGCCTGGGAAGGGAAAATCAAGGGAGATTCGTTGAAGAAGAACGCGTTAATGATGCCGTTTGATATGGCGTTTGACAAACTCCAGCACAAAGGCGAGATGATTGATCTGGAAACAGTGCAGGCCGCGCTGACAGAAGATATTTTCGCCTATCTGGACCGAATCGCCAAAAATTATAAACCGGGGGCAACCAAGCGCGAGAAGATCAAAGCATTTGTGGACACCTTCTTTTCCGGCTTGTTGCAGGGCGTGTATCACAACAACGTCAATAAGCTGCTCGCCGATGAGAAGATTTTGAAGTCAGCATTCTTGTTTTATATCCGCGAACAGATACCAACCAAAAAAGCAGAAGGAGTATAAGATGAGCGTATTAGAACGATACAAAGACTATGTGTTGCCGCAATACAGCAATTTTCCCAAAGGGAAATACGTCACGCTAATCGCTGTCAGAAAAACCGCCTCGGAAACTATCTTACGCACGGAAGGCAGCGGCGAGGGCTTGACCAAAGAGTTTGTCCGTCTGGGCATGGACGCGGCCAATCAGGAAGTGGCTCAGCGTGTAATTATCAGCAAGCGCAAACAGACAGCCGCCGAACGCCGCACTGGCCGGGAATTGCTGCGAGAGCATAATTTACTGTTTGTGAATGAAAAGAGCAAGGATAAAACTGACGTCTGCGCCCTGAACCGTAACAATCCCTGCGAGAAGTGTATTGACTGCATGACGTATGGCTACGCGGTCGGCGGCGGTGGCGCCCAGAAGTCGCGCGTGATCACAGAGGATGCGTTCAGCCTGCTGCCAGCCCAGATTGTGACGGCCAAACGTACCTCGAACGCCTTGTTCGACAATGGGACCATGCGTGACCCGGTGACACATGAGCCTTCGCACAGTATTTATGAGGAAGAATATGTTAAACCGGAAGCGCATTTCCTGGATATTGAAACCCTGAAAGACGTGACCATGGGGGAATTGCAATATGTGCTCGGCAACCTGCTGCGCACCAGACGGTATGGCGCGATCTCGTCACGGGCCGGAAAAGTCAAGAATACCCTGCTCGGGGTCATCTTCAGCAATTGCGAAACCTTCAGTAATCTGGAACTGAGCCAAAAGACTTACGATTTGCTGAAACAGCGCGACCCGGACCTGAGTTTCCCGCTGAAAGACAGCGATGTCCAGGAGTGCGTGCAGCAGGCCATTCAGGACTTAATCGGTGAAATTCCGACCGGCGCGGTGGTGCTGAGTGCGGAAGACGTGACCGGCATTCATGCGGAGATCGTCGCGCTGTACAGTGATACCGCCAAAATCAAGCAGTTGTTGCAAGACGTGACGGAGATGTACAAGTCGGCATCGTAAACCTTGCAATGAGGCGTGGTCATCACGCGTCCGCAATCACAACAACGGATGCAAGGATTCAACGGATAAACCGAGATACACCGAATAATTCGTTCTTTCCTTCATCCGTTGTCGAGATGAGTATGTACATTTACACTTGTACGCTTGAACTTTTGGAGCACACGTTTTTCAGCAGCCGGGAAATCAATGCCTTCTTTCAAACCGAAGCCCTGATCGGCAATTATGCCCTGTGCTATGCGTTGGGCTTGTGTCAGACGCCATACTACAATGATGGCACGATCTGGTACAAGCCGCACCTGAGTCAATTGAACGCGCGGGGGATTTATGTGACCCCGGCCAAAATAGAAGGCAAACCGGCCTTCACGATCACGCAATTCAATGCCCAGACCGACACGTATTGGTATAAATTCGATCAGAATGCCATTACGGTGAATAAACACAAAAAAGCCCGAGCGATTAACTATCCGCAAACCGGTAAAATCAAGATGCTGGCGTTCGGGAATATCCTGACATTCTATGTGCTCAGTACACAGCCGATTGACGGTGAAATTCCGCGTTATATCCGGCTCGGCAAGTTTATGAGCAAGGCCAGAGTCTCGTCAAAACGCCAGACTTGTGAACCGGGGCAGACCAAAACTGCGTTCATCAACGCGGTGTTAAATCCGGTTGATTTACCGGAGACGCTGCACTTGCAGCGGTTCGATCTGTGCAATATCCATCCCTCGACCTTTTTGAGAAACGCCGAGGCGACCGGTGTCTTTTATCAACTGCCCGGCAACGTCTTTTTGCCGGCTAACATGCGTTTTGGAGTGGATGCGTTATGACCACGATCACCCTTGCGCCGCAGTACGAAAAGCTGAGCCCGCTGAATCCGTTCTCCGAGGCCATGCCGATGCTGCTCTATCATCAATACCGAACATACACAGCGCTGCAATCGCAGGATCTGGTGATTAACGCCTACAATACCGGAACCGGCAAAACCAAAGCTTCGCTGCTGCACTTACACGACCTGCCCGCGACGAATGTGTTGTTTATCGCGCCGACAAACGAATTGATCAGGCAGCATGTCAACGACATCAACACATTTGTCAATGCTCATAAACTGGATTTCCGGGTGTTGGAGGTGAATGCGGCGGTGTTAAGACGCCTGGGGATTGACTCGCAAACGTTTGGAAACGGCGAGCGGCTGCGACGCCTGATTCGGAATCCGCTTGAGTTTGCCGAACAGTTACATTTGGACGCGGCGAGTGACGGCAGAACGCCGAACATCATGGTGGTCAATCCCGACATCTTCTATTATGGCCTCTATTTTTCCTACGCGTCCAAAGACCGGCGGAATGTGTTTCAGGAGTTTTTAACCAGTTTCGACTACATTGTCATTGATGAATTTCATTATTATAACATCAAGCAACTGGCGAATTTCCTCTTCTTTTTTGTGATCTGCGAGCAATTCGGCTATTTTGACGGCACACGCAAAGTCTGCCTGCTGTCGGCTACGCCCAACGAAAATGTTCTGGAATTTTTGCACAGAAGCGGCTTGCGGTATGCCCTGATCACGCCCGACAATGAACCGCCGGAAAGTCAGGCGTATGCTACCGTGCAATCGCTTGCCGAGGTCCGGCTTTCCGTCTCCAATCTCGAAAGCCTCGAGAAATTGGTGGACCAGCAACAAACCGTGATCCGAAAATATATATTGGAAGATGACATGGATGGCGCCATTATCAGCAGCGCGCTCTGGAAAATCAATCAGATTAACAACCTTCTGACAGGGTTGCCCAAAGGCCGCATCACTGGCGCCGAAGGCCGGGAAAGCCGGCGGGCCGCTCAATATCAGCCATTGATTCTGGCTACGCCCACGGTGGATATTGGGTACAATTTTGAAAAGCGTCACAAAGCCCGCCAGAATATTGATTTCCTCTTTTTTGACGGCATGTATCAAGATGATTTTATTCAGCGGGTCGGCCGGGTATCGCGCACATTAGGCAAAACCGTTCTCGATGTTCCCGGCCTGGCCTGGGCGACCACCGACCAGAGCGTGGCGCAGGAACTTGGTCAACGAGGACAACAATGCTATGACCGGCCGGAATTCACGGCTTTGCTGAAAGAAAAACTTCCTCCGAAAAATGATTTGCAGCGATACATCCGGTCTTACGCCATTACCGAGGCGTTTTATCCGATTTATCAACTTGAAAAAATCATGCCGGCCGACCTTCAGGAAAAATTGTCGCAGTTGTTCGAGCGGGTCAAAAGCGTCTTTGCTCCTAGCAGCAAAAGGACGTATGGAGGGATTCGGCACTGTATCAAAGAATACGAAGAACAGCGACGTTTGGTCTTTGACGGCGATACCAAAACTCTCCGTAAATACCTGGGACGTTTTGTGAGTGAGAAAACCGGCGACAGCCCTTCGCAGGCTGATCTCGAGACATTGTACGCCATGATGCAGCAGCGCAAAGAACTCAAACAAGAGGTTGTGGATTTTGTGCGGGCAAAGTTCGAGCTAACCCACGCGCTTTTCAATTTTCGCGATGCGTTTGAAGGGCCGACCGCCGGAGTGTTCGACCCCGAACATTTGCTGTCGGAGCAAGATGTCACAACCTACGATCTGTTTCACCTGATTTCCCACTTTCAGTGCCAATTGTACCCTAAAAAACAATTTGAAGCGTTGACCCGGCAGTCCGCGCCAAAAGCCGATTTCTATCTCAAAATACAAAATTTTCTGCCGGCTCGACAATTTGTTGGATTGTATTATGAGACCGATCAATCTCAAGAACAGTTTGAACGTGAGTATTGCAATGAACCGCGCGCTCTCACCAACCTGAAAGTCACACTGAATATGGCCGGAAATACCCCGATTGGCGTTGACCCGCAGGTCTATGCGGCAATTCAGGATAGGTTTATCCCCTGCTTGATCGTGAAATCTGAAGATCGTGGGCGGTTGTTCGCTCTGCTGCGGAAACGAAACTTGTTTTCCCGAACCCTCGTTGTCCAAAGCGCGAATGCAGAAACCGAATACCCGATTGTACTCGGCACGGCCGCCTTGTTTGTCCATGCCGAATTATACGGCTATTTTGTGATGAAACAACAAAAACAGCACGATTGCTGGATTGTGTAACTCGTTGAGGATTTTGTTATGCTCGCACCACAAACCATCCTGCTGCTGATTCGCTTGCTCCAGGAGTGCCTGGAGCAGGATTACACCGTAGACGAACTGCGCAGCA
>CAZSOP010000179.1:0-8242 GCA_964608385.1 uncultured Cytophagia bacterium | reverse complement strand
TGTGCGCTTGATTGTGCTTGCCCGATACCATGATCTGAATGTTTCCAGAGACATGTTGACCAGATCGGTCAGGGCAGGATTGATATTTCGAGACCGCGCTCTAAACCGCGATTCATCGGTCTGCTGAGAACATTTTATATTCCAGGGACAAACTTTTTGGCAAATATCACATCCAAACACAAGATTGCCCATTTTGTCGGCGATCTTGTCAGGAATCTTTTGCTCGCCATCTACCTCAATGGTCCAATAAGATATACACTTGCGGGCATCCACTAAATGGGGGGTGACAATCGCCCCGGTAGGACACGCCGTGAGACATTTGGTGCAGGTCCCACAATAATCTGGCAAGGGTATGTCGTATTCCAGTTCCATAGTGATTACGATCTCGCCCAAAAAGACCCAGGAACCATATTCTCTTGTAATGACATTGCCGTGTTTACCAAGCCAACCGAGTCCCGCCTTTACGGCCCAATATTTATCCTGAATCGGCGCTGTATCCACAAAAACCCTACCCTCACATTCCGGAATCCAGGAACGAATCTCGGTCAAGAGTTGTTTCATCCTCTCACGCATCACATCGTGATAGTCATCTCCCAACGCATAGAGCGAAATAGCACCTTGAGCCGGATTCGGTTTCTCTGTGCGTTGATAATAATTCATGGCCAGAGAAATAACGCTTTTCGCACCAGGCACAAGCTGTCCAGGATCGAATCGCTTGTCCAGATACTTTGCCATAAAAGCCATTTGACCGTGAAAACCTCGTTCCAACCATTCACGGTAAAATGTCGAATCAACAGGCTCGGATTTGGCTATGCCCACTTTATGAAAGCCGAGCTCCAGAGCGCGTTGTTTGATTTTTTGAGAGAGTTCTGATTTGATCATAGGATGTGAAAGTTGATTCCAATTACCTTTGGAAGATAAACTTTCTTTAGCATCAAATCAAGCATACAAAAATCAACCCGGATATAGTGGCCATCGCTATATCCGACTAACAAATGCCAGCGCTTTTTATTTTCCCATGACACTGCGAAAAATATAAAGGCGACTGCCACCCCCTTACTGGCGCGACTAAGGGCGAAATAGCCAGGGTAAGTTCGACCCATAGTACCGGCAGGCCCGGTTCGTCATATCACCAACCAGACTGGCCAATTCACGCTGTGTGACCGGATTTGAAATTGGTTTTGGTAGTTTGTTTTTATAAGTTCCTGTTTTATATGGTTTTAAGTGTGGCCAGGACCCTGGACTCAGATACACATTTTGGTCTTATTTTTGCGTGTCGGGATCCATCCTCTCTTACAGGTTTACTTGCAACGCCTGGCCCGCCTGATACCGAAATGCTGGTTCGGAGGGTAGTGGCTGACCCTACACAATTTTTAATCGGGAGTTTCTGATATGAACACAAGACCTTCTTTTGGCCTCCTTGCAACCGTTTTGACTGTCCTTGTTTTGGCATCCAATGTGTTTGCCGATCAAAGCGATCTTTGTACGCTGGACGTCACCTATCAGCGCAGTGAGGGGGGCGGATATGATATCAATCCACAGGAAGGCTATGATCAGAACGAGATCTACCATATCTATGCCATCCATGAATACCCGGAGGCCGATTCCATCGTTGCTTCTTTTCAAACACAGAGTCCGGATTTTCACGGCGAAGAGGGAACGATTCTGAATCAGACACTGAGTTTTACGGTTCACGACAACTGGTCGTTTTATGACTATTATGTGTTGTATGTCGAGCGGCATGGATTGGAAAGCACAAATCATTATTACCGAACCTTTGCTCCCGGGGATACGGTGTTGATTCAGAATACCAATACGTTTGATTTTTACAAAGACGGGAATATCGCGAATTACTGGGTTGGTGATTTTGGTCGGTATTGCACCCCGGATATGGACGATTGGGGAGATGGGCCACAGGCTTATGGAATGGAGCTCAACTGGGGCACCTGCGATCCGGAACTGAATGCCGGTCCGTTTCTCGATGTGCATCTGCTCGGCCCCGAGTCCATGTGTGTGTTGTGGGATGACAGTTCCGCGACCAATGAAAGCTACAAACTGGAGGTCATTCGCTGGCAGGAGAGCGAGGACACCTGGGGCGACACGACCCGGTACACCCTGCCGGGCGATTACAGCGGCTATTGTGTCAATGACCTGCAGGCCGAGACCTATTATTCCTTTCAGCTCTATCCCGTCGATGCGGAGGGCAACAAGGGGGAAACGCGTCAGTGCATTCACCACACGGTTTCACAATCAGAACTCACAGATACGGATTTGTTTCACTATCTGCCGTATGCGCCGGTGTCCGGCTCTTCGAGTGAGGGAAATCTGGCCGCGTATGCGTTTGTCTATGGCTGGGATTATGGCGATAACGGGTCGAGCGTTTATCACTATCTGTTGATCAAACGAGACGACGGCACGTTTTCGGTTTACACGATTCACAGAGGAAATGACGGGTTTAACGTCTCGGATATTGAAATCGTAGACAATGCGATCTATGTGGCGCATACGCAAGGGGACTTGTGGCGGGTGTCGCTGGAGAGTGATGGAACCCACCTGCGTTCCATGGGTCTGGATTTTCAGGGAGGCTATCCCAAGCAGCTGGAACAGTCGGGCGACCGTCTCTATATGGCGGTCAAACGCTATGACGGAGTGGTTCCGGCGGCGGCCTCTTTGGGTAACCGGCAGCAACCTTTGATTCAGCAACTGGGCCCGCGAGCCGGGTCTTCGGCCGTGGCGGATCTGGGGATTTTTGATTTGAATACCGAAACCTTGACATTAGAGTTGCACACCGATCCCTATTTGTTCGGCAATGGCTCGGATCTGATCTCGGTGGGATCGGATCAGGTATGGCTGGCACGCAACGGAGAGGGCGGCGGAGGCGGATATGTGAGCCGGGTGTTTGGCATCGATCCGGACGCCAGCGGCGTGTTGAAATACAAATGGCCGTTGGAAACCCCGCAGAGTCAGGCGGGGATCATCGATATGAAGGTGAATCCGGTGACGGGCGAGTTGGTCTATCTGTCGCCGGATTACGGATTTTGCGGCAGTTTCGGCACGGATTATAACAGCGTGCTCGACTTGCCGGGAGGCATGGCTCATGAGGATGTAGGCTGTTTTCTGTTCAACCCGGAAGGTCAATTGATTGTGCGGGACAGGGAGGGTGCCTCGACGTTTTATACGTCATCGACCTATGAGGCGCTGGTGAGCGATGCGCCCCTGCAATGGGATGACTATCAGACCCGGCCGCAGACGCTGATGAGCGGTGCCGGTCCCTTTGCACTCCTTCTGACGCAAAATCCACCGGCCGAGTTGGTGATCGGTGGCTTGTTACTGGCCGCCGGCTATTTGAATCTGGTGCAGTCTCAGGCCATGGCCTCGCAACAGGTCGAGCCGTTCAATCTGAGTGTCCTGACGACACCCGTGCGAACGGATGAGGTCGTGGACGATTTGGAACTCTGGCGGGAGGCGCTGAGACGCATGTCAGCCAACAAAATGCTGTTCGATCCCGGTGAGGATCCCGGCAACCATCCGTTTCTCAAAAAACTGGCTATTTTTACCTCGCTTTTTGTCCTGGCCAAGGTGGCGATTTCCGCCAAAATTGAACCTCAAGAGGACGATGTGCCGGAATACGATCTGGCTCTGGGAAAATCGAAATTCATGAGAATATTCAGTGTCCATAACATGTTCGAGAACGATCTACGGGCAGGGGGATATATTACGCCACCCGATAAATATGTTCTTGATTATCAACGTGCCTGGGATATCCTGTCAAAAAGGGAAGGCCTCGAATTGCGATGGGCGGCTGAAAATGAATGGGGATATGACGAATTGCTCGCAGGAAACTGGTACCAGGGCCCCTTAAAGCTGACAGGATTCTATCTATTTACCTATTTTTGCGAAGAAATACATTTTTTATACAAAGGGGTGGACCTCGATGGTGTGCTCAATCGAGAGCAAGAGATGATACCACGATCACGCACGATTACCGAATGGGAATTGGTAATCATTAAAAACACCCCTGAATTTTTGGCAAAGCTCAATTGTTATGAATATACATCAGAGCCGGTTGAGGTTCTCGAACGCATCGGACGGTGTGCCAGTTGTCTCGATCCGGACCTGATACGGGATGTTACTGATCTGTGGTTCGATTATTATTTTGATTTCAGCTCTGATGGTGGTTTTTCCTTTGCTGTGGAAAACACCGACATGACGAGGCAAAACAATGGCACCGAATATCTGTTTATGCAGGCCCGTCTTTTTTCATCGAGTCATGACACTTTTTTGTCAGATCTCCATCTAACCCTTCGCAGCGCGGACGGGATCATCGAGCTGGATCCGATCCAATCCGATGCATCCGGTTCACAGTTTCAAATCGATACCAACATGCTGGGCGAGTGGGGGGAATTTGATCTTTCCGGTCAATTTTCCTCGTTGGATACGGTGCATTCCTGGGTTTCTTATCAGTTTTTTCAAAACGAGTCCTGGACACAAACGGATAGCCTTTGTGTTTTTAATCCTGAGGCAAACTTTTTTCTGCCATCGCAGGGGATGCGTGAAGCGGCTTCTGCGGTCTTTTACAGTGAATACCTTCATCAATTGATCAATACACCCTCTGATTTATCTTTGTATAGTTCAACGATCTATCTTTGCGCGGATGCTGCGGTCGCGGGTCAGCTTTACTTTCTCCTCCCGGGGATGGAAATGACCCTTGATGACGGGTTGTCGATTTATTATCTCACAGAGTCCGGGTGGCAACCGCTGGAAACCACACTGGATACCAGTGGTGAGTATGTGACGGCCACGGTGTCCGGCTCCGGTGCCTATGCGCTCTTTGGGCCGGCTTATGATCCAGGGCCGGCTGTATTCAATGGAAAAGCGTTGCCTGCGGGACTGTTGAACGGGGAAGGGTCGTTGCGTAACGGCCTGGCACTGGGAGGCGATCTCCCCTATTCCTCTCCCTATACGGAAGATATTTTCAAGGGTGAAGGCATCCCGGATTCGCTGGCGGACTGGATCTGGCTGGAGGTGCGGCCGGATCCGGATTCAGAACCGATTTTACGGACCAGCGCCATGGTCAGCGAACAGGGCGTGATCTGTGATCTGTACGGAAATCCGGGTGTAGAACTCGATGTGCCCGCCGGATCGTACATGGTCGTGGTGGGGCACCGTACTCATGTTCCCCTTTGTACGGTTGAAGCGATTGATGTGCTTCCCGGGGCTGTGGTTCATCATGATTTTACCCGGAATGCTATGGGATATCCCCGGGCAGCAGCGGTTGGCCACCTGTCGGATGACCGTCAGGTCATGTTACCGGGCGATATCAATGGCGATCAGATCATCAACAGCGCGGATTATGTGCTGTGGTATAACACGCAAACGCCATCCGGAGCCGAACGCGGCTATTTTCCTACAGATGTGAATGGCGATGGCTATGTGGATTATGGTGATTTTGAGCTATGGCAACAGACGGCCAGAGGTGATACCCAGCTTGCTCTGCCCAATCAGGAGTAGAACCTTGCAGTTAAGGGGTATATCCACGGTTGTCTCTTTGCTGGATTTCCGGATCAGACTGCAAAGCCCGGTTTTTTGATTCAAAATACGAGTTATTTCCAAACATCCCTGTCCGCTTGATCCTCCGGACAGGGATGTTTGCTTTAAAGCAGTAGCGTTTTCGTACATGAACCGGAAACCAGGGAATCCTGTTACAGATTTGAGATTTGCCCGCTCCGTTTCTCGTGAGTATCGTCTCCGGTATATCTGGACTCTCTTGCCGGTTTGTCCTTTGTTAAGAATAAAGTTTGCTTTTCGCTCCGAAACTGTGATGGCAGTCACGGTATATAAAAGTATAAATTGTTATATATTTTATTGCATGGTGTTTTGGGGACGCAATGTCTGTTGTTGGGACGTCACAGAGTTGTGGGTGATGCTGTCTGCTGTTGGGATACCACTGATCTCGGGGCGGTTTTCATTTCGTGGGGATGTTGCCAATCATAGGTTCGAGTGTACACCACCAGGTGTCGTTTTGTTACCTCATCAGAACTGTCTTTCAACCCGAAATCAGAGGTCTTTATGATTTTGAAACGCTCGTCGTACGCGCTGTTTTTTATCCTTCTGGGCATTATGACTCCGCTATGGAGTCAAAACCTATCCAATAACCCCGGCTTTGAAATAGACACTCACGACATGTGGGGCAATAGCGGCGCCAACGGCTATCCGGATGGCTGGTGGGAGCGGGTCTATGCTTTTCGCGAAACCAATCCCGATCATGTGCGCAGCGGTACGGCGTCCTTTCGGCTGGAAGGTCCGGTCGATTCCGCCAATCCGGGACCGGGAGAAGGACATATCTTTAATTCCGATAATAATTTTGGATTCGCTGACCTCGAAGACAATACCACCTATTTGATGCGTGCCTGGGTCAAATCGGAAAACATGACCAGCGGCTTTTTTCGCATGTTTCACAATTCCAATCCCTATCCACCGGCTGGCTATCCCACTGTCACCTATGATGAAGAATCCGCCGACTGGAAGCTGATCCAGACCTATTTTACCACCACCGACAATGGCGGCAATCCCATCGACGGGAATTTGCATTTTCACACCGACATCCCCTCCGGCGCCAACGTCTGGGTCGACGATGTGACATTTATCAAGGTCGAGCCCTATTCGATTCAATGCAACGCATCCAATACGACCTTGATGGCTGACGGATCGAGCTTTTCGACCCTCTCGGTGAAAATCTATGACGAGTGGGGCAACTTTCTCGACGGTCCCGGTATTGACAATGAAATTACCTTTTCGCTTTCCGGTCCCGGTTCCCTGGTGGGCGCCAATCCCGCACAATGTGTCAATGGCATTACGGCCATCAGCTATGTCAGTGGCACCACCACCGGTCAGGCGACGATTACGGCCGAGTCGCCGGGACTGCAACCTTGTCAGGTGACCATCGACCTCATCGATTATGGTCATTCCGGTGTGCCGGAACTGCCTCTGGATTATAGCGGCGATGTGGAAGACGACTGGTGGGCCAATCATGTGTTCAATCCCGATTCCCCCACCTACAATCCCAATATCCTGTCCCAATTTACCGATGGCACAGCCTATACGATCTATGATGTGACCGACGATTATGGCGGCAGTTTGCAGAATGCCCTGGATGCTGTGCCGCTGCATCCGGACAGCGCTGCGGTGTTGCTGTTGCAAGGCGGAACCACCTATCAGGTTCCCGTCACTGGATTAGAGATCGCCGGACGCAACCATATCCATTTTATCGCTGAAAACGGCAAAGCCACGATTCAGGCTCCGAGCGGATTTACCGGTATTCCGCGCGATAACGGCTCTTTTAACAATACCATGATCAATATTCAGGGACAGCCCGGGGACTGGCATGATGACAATTATGCTTCTGATTATGCCCTGGCCAATCGGACACGCGATTTTTATTTCAAGAATATCATTTTTGACGCCAATAATCAGGCCGGTACCGGTGTGTCGATCTGGACCGCCAAAGATATCGTGTTTGACAATTGTGAGTTCTTTGGTGCAACCGGTGTACAGGAACTCCATAGCGGTGCCTGGGGCGACAATATCTGGGTATGGGGGTGTCATTTTTCTGGTACCGCGTCGCATGCGATTTTGCTGGACGGCACGCATGGCTCGGGCGTGCTGAATTGCTCCATCGATTATGATTACTATCCCAGTGCCATCGAATTTTTTAGCAATGATGACTGTTCGCGCGATGTCAATGACAATGGCATCTGGGATCCGGAAGAAATACGCCTGGGCAATACTATCGCGGTGGTCAACAACTCGTTTGGTGAAAACGGCAGCAACAACGTCTCGGCCATCGGTGCAGCTGCCCGCAATCTGCTCATCCGCGACAATACCGTCTATGGCAATGGCCACCGCTTTGTCAGCCTGCAATCCCGCTGTTCACAGATGGTGCACGGTCCACTGATGCCCTCTTACGAGTACGAGTTTGTCGACGCCCGCATCGTCAACAACACGGTGTTTGGGTCCTTGAACGAGTTTGTCGGCGTGTTTTCCAATGACGATCAAAACACCCAGGATGATCCGCGCTCGCGGTGTACGGGCTATGAACGACCGTATGAGACCAGCGATGGCGGCGCTTGTACCAGCATCATCGGTCGCTATCAAATTCGCGGCAATGTGGCGCCGGGATTTTCGAATCAAAGCGATTTTGTCGACGAGGTTCCAAACAATCTCGATCCGATCGCAGGTCCCA
>CAZSOP010000178.1:0-8249 GCA_964608385.1 uncultured Cytophagia bacterium | reverse complement strand
TCAGCGCTCTTGGCGAGCTTGGCGGTTTTGGGTACGCATTAACCGGATGAGCCAACGATTTTTTTTTCCGCTCCTGCCGGCGAGATTGGTGCGGGGTAGCCGGAGCGGCCCCGAATGTTAATTATAGCGCCGGATTTTTAATTTTATTTGTCTTGGATGCCAGAATCACATCGTGCTTTCTTGAAGAATTATTAGATATGCTTGCCGCGACCGTAAGAACAGTTGACTCGAGGATTAAAACTGTATACGCCAATTCCTGAATGCCGGATTCAGCGGCAGAGCCGCCCTAATGCATTACCAGCCGGAGGCTGGGAATGAGAAATGAGAAAGGTTGAATTCCCCCTCACCTAAAAAAAAGAGCCGTCCCGGATAAACTACCGGAACAGCTCTGTTAACGTTCTATGACGGGAAAATTGATTTTACGCTTTTACTTCTTCCTTCTCTTCCGCTTCTTTTTTGGCGATCTCCTTGCGCACCTCATCCATATCGAGCTCGCGGACCTGTTTGATCACGTCTTCCAGAGCGTTTTGCGGCAGAGCACCGGGATTTTTATAGAGCAGAATGTTATCGCGAAAAATGGCCAGGGTGGGGATGGACTGAATGCCAAATGCAGCGGCGAGCTCGCCCTGTTCCTCGGTATTGACCTTGGTAAAGGCGATATCCTCATGCTTTTCCGATACCTGTTCATAAACCGGACCGAACATTTTGCAGGGTCCGCACCACTCTGCCCAAAAATCGATCATCACGATATCATTATTTTTCAACGTTTCTTCCAAATTTTTTTGATTCAATTTGGTTGTAGCCATTATAACTCCTTTATTTATATATTTCTTCGATTTGTCCGTTTATACATTAGATGCCTAAAACATAAAAAGATTCATAACATGTATAATATTTTACGAAATAGGGAACCTGACTGCGAACTATTTTGCAAATTCATTCTTCGGTTTCCATATTATAGATAAAGAACATCAGCTTCGGCGATATTGAAAATAATTGATTAATCTCTTGATTTTCGCTTTTTCTTGGTGTATTTTATTTATTACAGGCTCTAACAACCATAGCCACACACCTTGTATAAATTTATATTACCTATTTGGGCTTTTATTTTAATTCCGTGTTATTTCAATAAAAATTTTATCATACTCGGCGAAATCTAATTTTTATAACAATCAACAACCATCTCAAGGCATCTATCAAGCCGGAAAAATAATGTTTGTTCTAACTCGGGCCTGAATTAAACGCGGGGCATGTATGAAAGTCTATATTATAGCCGGGATGTTTTTTTTATTGTTCCTGTTTTGCGCCAACCCGGTTGACGTGAAATACGGACAACTGACTCTTGATCTTTCCTGGACTGAAACAGCAGACCAATCTTCAGCTACAAAACCCCTTGATCATTTTTTAAAAAAACAGAAATCGACACAGCAGGAAATCAGCAAAATCCGTGTCTTCTTACAACCCGGTGATTTGTCCTTTGAATTCGATGCCGGGGAGAGCCCCTTTACGATAGAAGCGCAGCTCGGCATCTACAATATCATTGTCGAGGCCCTTAACGCTGATGGTACGGTTCTGTTCAGCGCCGACACGAGCAGAGTTCTGATCGAACCCAATACCAGCTCATCGGTTACCATTACCCTGTTGCCGACATATCCCTCTTCCTCGCCCCGCTTTATGGTTCCCGACACCCTCTTCAATAGCAGCGGCACCTATTCCCTCTCCTGGAGTCTCGTGCGCATGGCTGATAATTATCTTTTACAGCAATCCGATAATCAAAACTTTACCGATCCGGAACAAGTCTATAGCGGAAGCGATACCACCTATACCCTCTCCGGCAAAACAGACGGACATTATTATTACCGGGTCAGAGCATACAACGATATTGGAGAAAGCAGCTGGAGCGCCATGGTCATTGTGGTGGTACAAATCGCCGACGAACTGACGCTGACCACAACATCACTGGCCGACGGCAGGGTCAACACGGCCTATAGCCAGATAATATCGGCTGCTGGCGGCATTGTGCCCTATGAATGGACAATCGTTCAGGGCGTTCTGCCGACGGGTCTGCAAACCACCACGGATGACCAGTCGCTGCAGATCAGCGGCACCCCCACGGAATATGGCGTTTTCACCCTAACCCTGCAGGTGGTCGATGCCGGTGCGCAGCAACAAAGCGCACAACAAGACTATATTCTCACCATTCTTCCCCCCAACCTGGTTTTAACGGATGCACCGCTTGAGGAAGCGGTCGTCGGTGAATCCTATTCAAGCGAAATCTGCTGCAGCGGCGGCAGTGATGAACTGCAATGGCAAATCGCTTCCGGAATGTTGCCTTCGGGACTGGACCTGACCCAGGAAAAAGAATGCGCTTTGATTTCCGGCATCCCGACAAGTTCGGGCGAGTACGATTTTGATCTGTCGGTTTCAGACCTCACATTCCCGCAGCTGGATACGCTGAAAACATATACAATCATCGTCAATGATACCACCTCAGCGCCGGTGATCTTGACCGAAACTTTGGATACCGGTATGGTTGACAGCTATTATAGCAATACTATTATCGCCCGCGGCGGCAGCGGCAGGTTTAACTGGTCCGTCAGCAACGGCGCATTACCCTCCGGATTCGAGCTGGTACCGCAGGACAGCAATGCCGTTATCACCGGTACGCCCTCTGAGGCGGGAGAATTTACCTTTACGATCACGGCAACAGATCAGGAATATCCCGATCTATCCGCCGGTAAAGATTTTATTTTTATTGTTGAGGAACCCGCCGATACCGTTACCATCACCACTGAAGCCCTGCCCGATGCTTTTGTCGGTACGGACTATAACGGCGAAATATGTGCCCAGGGCGGTACCGCGCCCTATAGCTGGCAGATCAGCAGCGGCTCTCTGCCACCCAATCTCGTAGAGGTGGTGGATGGCTGTCTCTATCTCCAGGGTATTCCCTCAAAAGCCGGAACCTGGACATTCAGCGTCAGAGCAACCGACAGTAGCGAGCCGGCACATTCGGATGAAAAAGAGTTTAGTTTAACCATCCAGCCGCAAGCGGTAACCATATTTACCGATGTTGTACCGGCTGGAACCGTTAATGAATATTATGCCGCTGAAATTTGTGCACAGGGCGGCAGTGGCGCTTATGAGTGGCAGATCATTGAAGGCGGCTTGCCGGCCGGAATCGACTATACGGCGGAAAACGGCTGTGTTCTCTTGAGCGGCACACCTCAAGCCACAGGTAACTATGACTTTACCCTGCAGGCACAGGACAGGGAATACAGCGAGCTGGTGGCTGAAAAGTCCTTTTCCCTGATGATCGAAGGTACAGGTGACAGTCTCTACTTTATGACCGGTAATCTGCCCGATGCCACCATCGATACGCCCTATTCCGCCGGCATTATCGTCAGCGGCGGCCAAACTCCTTATACATGGGCCATTACTGCCGGTTCGCTACCACAGGGTCTGAACGCCGGCAACAGCGATACCCTGCATATCACGGGTACGCCGGAAGAAAGCGGCGAATTCACCTTTACCGTCGAGGTGACGGATAACAGCTCACCGCAACTGACAATCGAAAAAAGCTATACCCTGACGGTCAATCACGACACCCTGGCTATAGTTACCGATGAATTGCGCGATGCCAGGGTAGATGTCAAGTATGAGTTTTGGATGCAGGCCGGCGGCGGCACCGAACCCTATTCCTGGAAACGCATCCGCGGACAGTTTCCACCCGGAATTGATATCAATGCCGCCGGCATGTTAAACGGTACGCCGACAGAGGATGGCAGTTTTACCTTCACGCTCGAGGTCAAAGACAGCAGCGTACCGCAGCAACGTCAGAGTATGGAATTTACCTTAATCGTGCTGCCACCGCTGTTTCGTATCACCACGACCTCTCTGCCCAATGCCATCGAGGGAGAGAACTATCACAATCCGGTATGTGCCGAGGGCGGCAGCGGCTTTTACGACTGGTCACTGGTGGCCGGTAGCTTGCCATCCGGTATGACGCACAATCCGGATAACGAATGTACTTACCTCGGCGGAACGCCTGCCAGTGCCGGCAGCTATGATTTTACCCTGGAGGTGGTTGATTTGAACGACCCATCGCTTACAGACAGTAAAGCATTTACCCTGGTGGTTGAAGAACCGCCACCGCTCGAAATTACCACCACCTCTTTACCCGATGCGGTCCTCAACCAAAACTATGACGAAAAAGTCGATGCTCAGTACGGCACCCTGCCCTATGACTGGAACGTCACTGCGGGTTCGCTGCCGCTGGGCATCGATACCGATTACGCTTATCCGGACAACCAGAGTCTCGGTCTTGTCGGCTGGCCGTCGGCTGTGGGATCGTACACCTTTACGCTCACCGTCACCGACGCTAGTGTTCCACAGCAGAGCCACAGCCGCCAGTTCACCATCGAGGTCGAACCGGAACCGCTCTCTTTTACCACGCCATCGCCTCTTGCAGACCTCGAACAGGGCACCCATGCCCAGCGCGATATGTGCATCAGCGGCGGTAGCGGGGAATACACCGTTTCCAAACTATCCGGCACCTTGCCTGACGGCATGACGCTCGACTATATCAGCGGCTGCGGCTATATCAGCGGCACACCGACGACTATAGGGACCTACACCTTTACCGTGCTGGCCCAGGATGTTATCTATACGAGCCTGACCGCAACCAAGCAGTACGAAGTGACTGTTGTTCCCGGCTTTCGCATTACCACCTCCAGCCTGCCGGATGCCGAACAGGGCGATATCTATACCGAACAAATCTGGGCAACCGGAGGCACAACCAACTATACCTTTAGCGTCTCGGACGGCACCCTGCCGGACGGCATGGGCATAAACAATCCCGGCGGCGGGGTCGAATACTGCAATCTCTCAGCCGGCCGCATCGACGGACGCGGCGATTACACCTTCACCATCCGCGCTCTGGATTCATCCACCATACCCAAAGAAGCCTATAAAACCTATTCCATCACCATTGACCCTCCGGTACTGGTTTTCGAAACCGCTTCACCGCTTCCGGATGCGACTCTGAATTCTTTTTATTCTCAGGACATAACCGCCAACGGCGGCAGCAATGTTTACCGACCCTGGGAAATCATTAGCGGTTCCCTGCCCAACGGCCTGACGCTGGGCGAGCTCAACGGACAGGGTTATTTGAACGGCACCCCGACCGAAACCGGTACTTTTACCTTTACCATCCGTATTACCGATGATCTCTACACGGATATCACCCAGACCAAACAATATACGCTGACCGTTAATCCGTGATACAGGCGTAAACAAATTGAAAGCGTTTACATGCGATTGGAATTCCGATCGCATGTAAACGCTGGTAAAACGTGTGATCCATTCAAACCAAGGGCTTGAAGAATGAAAAAAGCAGTGGTTTTATTCGTCCTCGGACTTGCGCTCTGCGCATCGGCTCAAACCTGGGACGCCAGACTCACTATAGACCCCAATCCATCACCCTACCTCTCGGATTGGCAAACCGATCCCACCCTCGCCTCTGTGGAAATCCATAATTATACCAATAACCCGGAGGTGGTGGAAGTTTTTCTCGAGATCAGCAATAGTCAGGGCCAGATCGGGTTTCGCGGCAAGAGTCAACGCTTGCTGGTGCACCCCGGATCACCCGAGATTCTCGATCCCACCGGTTTTCAGAGCTGGTATACCGAACAGATCAATGATGATCTGCAGCAAAAAGCCATCCGTACCGGCATGCTGCCCGAAGACGACATGTACGAGGTCTGCATAGAGGTCCGCGATCTTTGGGGAACCACTCTGGTTCAACCAACCTGCGCTTTCTTCAGCATCCGTCATCCCGAACCACCGGAATTGATCTATCCGATCGACTATGAAACCATCCAAACCCCTTATCCCGTTTTTCAATGGATTCCACCACAAATCACCACCGGCAAACAGCTTATCTATGTCTTCCGATTGGTGGAACTGCTGCCCAACCAAACCCCGGACCTGGCTCTGGCAGCCAATTATCCCCATTATGAAAATTTCAATCTGTTTAATGCCGATTTCGAATATCCGCTGGATGCTCAACCACTCGAGTCGAATAAAACTTATGTCTGGCAGGTACAGGCTCTGGATTTTGAAGGCAAACCGGCAACCAAAAACGACGGCAAAAGTATTATCGGCGTTTTCAGCACCGATGACATACTGGATGAAAACCTTTCGCAGCTGAGCCTGGTTGCCCCGCAGCCCAATGCTGTTGTCGAGACGCCATCCCCGGTTTTTGAATGGATGGATCCCCTCGTCGCTCTGCAGGGAGCCATATACTATACGCTGCGCATCGTCGAAATGCAGCCCGGCCAGACACCGGAAACGGCGATGCAGCAAAATCCGGTTTTCTTTATCAATTCAGCCTCTATTACCGAATCAAATTTTAGCTATCCCGGCTATGCCGAACCCTTTGTCCCCAACAACCAGTACGCCTGGCAGGTCGAAGCATTGGACCAATTCGCTCAGCCGGTAACCATCGATGAGGGGAAAAGCGAGGTCTGGTCCTTTGTCTATACGGGATCGCCGACAACGCCCGGGATTGATCATCCCTTTTTACCGGAAACATTGCCGCTCCCCAACGAGCAAATTGCCTGGCTGACCCTTAAAAAAGAGGGCAACGCCCTGGTCGATTATACCTTTTCCGCCGATTCTTCGCAGCTGACCATCTCTTCGCAGGCAGTACCGTTGAACTTGACGATTTTTGAAAATACCGGCGGATCGGTTCCCACAATTGAGGCACAGGTCGATCTCACCTTTGACCGGTTTACCCTCGATATCACAAGCGGCCGGCTCAGCGCAGCTCCCCGGCTCCCCCTTGATCTGAGGGAGATGGGAATACCGGCAGTGGTGCGGCAGCTCAGTTATATTCCGGAGCTGCGGCAGTTTACCCTGAGCTCCGAACTGGCCCTGTTTGAAAAAACCTTTGCCGAATATACCCTGCAGCTCGACCTTACCGAAGAGGGAAAAATTACCGCCGGAATTCCTTCTCAAAGTGGTCATGTGCGAATCCCTCTGGCAACCGGAAGCGACCGCCTGGTCTATCAAATCGAATCCCTGCAGGGCAACATCGATGCTGACCTTTTTGCACAATCCTCTTCAAGCCGGCTCGATCTGTCAGGAGCTCTGGTCTTTCTCCCCAACTGGCCAAACGCTGATGAGCGACGCTATCCCTGCAACCTGAGCTGGAAAAACAGCAAAGTCATAATCAGCTCACAGGGATTTACCGGAGAATCCCAAATCATTTTGTTGCCGATGGGATCATTCCAGCTCGGTCTCGATGAGCTCAATTGCAAGTCTCTCTCCTATTCCGACCTGGACAAGAGCTGGAATTTTGATCTGGTCTTTGATTTGCAGTTTACCTTTAGCGATTTTTTTCCGGCAATCGAACTGCCGGCGCAGCAACAGGTTCATCTTACTCCGGACGGTTTCGAATTGCCGGAAATCTCCATCGCTGATCTGGGCTTTGACGAGTTTTTTGCCTATCACACAGTGCAAATTCAGCCCTGGGCCTTTCGCATGCAAGCCAAAACCTTCGACTGGTTTAACTGGGACGGCCGGTTCAATCAAGACTGGGGATTCTATTTTGATTTCGGTGTTAAATTATCCTCGCTTCCTCCGCGCCTGCAGGGGTTGAAACAAAATATCGATAAAAAACCGTTGATCGTCACAAATGCCCAATACACACAGGGCCTGTTTAAAGGATCGGTATCGAACCGTCAATTTCAATCCGGCGTCAAAATGCCCCTTTCCAAAGAAGGAAGATGGACGTTGATCGCCTCGGAGATCAGGGGCGAATTTTCAGCCGAGGATGAACAGCAGGCGATTCGGTTTTGGCTCGATGCCGATATTCTAATTCCCACCGGCAGCGCTGAATCGGACCCTCTGCAATCATCGACTGTCGAAGACCTGCCGACCGATATGTCCAATTTGCAGTTGGATCAGCCACCATCTCAACTAAACCTTCAGCAAGATGAATCGTCCGTCAGCCTGGATGTATCGCAGCCTGCTCATAATCTCCAGGTGGATTCTGTAAGTTCATATATCGCAAAAGCCATAGACCTGGGAGACTCGCTGTTGCAACTGACACCGACCGGTCTTGTAAGTGGCCAGTCTGAACTCATCACCGAGCCTATTCCCTTTCTCTGGCAAACACTGCAGGTTCAATCCACCTCCAGTGTATTTACATTCAGTCATGCCGCCTCTCAGGTTGCCGATGTCGAACT
>CAZSOP010000177.1:0-8253 GCA_964608385.1 uncultured Cytophagia bacterium | reverse complement strand
CGCTCTTGGCGAGCTTGGCGGTTTTGGGTACGCATTAACCGGATGATCCAAAAAATTCGGGGGCTTGCGTTTCGCAGATAAATTTTTATTCACAGGCTCCCGAGTCCCGTTAGGGACGACATATTTATAGCATTGCGATGAAACCTCGGGTCTTTGAATCCCTTTAGAGATGGCCTGTGTGCGGTGGCGTTCCGGATGTTATGTGCGTTTTTCCAGAGCGACGCAGAGCGTTGGAAGGAGAAAAACGAAAAAAAGCCAAGTCAAAGGTGACTGGAAAATATATCAAAAACAGGCAATATTTTGAGAAAATCATATCAAAATTCGTATTTTTTTATTATAATAAAAAAATCGATTTGAAAGGCATTTTAAATGTTCGTTTCAGCATTTCATCTTCGCTTTGATTGGAAAGGAGGAATATAGTGAAGAGACGTGAGGCACTTAAACTTTTGGCCCTCAGCAGCGGAGCGATTACCATCCCTGACTGGAACTCCATCCGGGCAGCGGTTTTACCGGCTGATACCACTATCGATACCGATACCATTTTAAATAGCCTCAAAGGCGAACCACCGGCGCAGTGTGAAACGCGTCCGGAAAACGGCGGGTTGCGCCTTTATTTAAATGACCGGCAACTCTATCCCTTTATGGCGCTGAGCAGCAATGTTTTGCAAATGGCACCGGTCTTTAAAAAAGCCGGAATTCGTTTTCTGGCACCCATTATCGGCATGCAGAGTTTTTGGCAAGGACCGGGAGACTATGACTGGGAGGAACTGGATCGGTTTTTTGCCGAATTGTTAATGCTTCATCCCGGGGCCTATTTCCTGCCTCGCCTGCACCTGAATACACCCTTGTGGTGGTGCGAGAAACATCCGGATGAAATGCTGAAATACGGTCTGCCGGCTGATCCGGAACGATTCAAGATCGAGCCCAAAACCGTTCTCCCCGGCGGCCTGGTGTGGGAAAGCGGCCAGGAAGTCTATGAAGCATCGTGGGCATCAGAAAAATGGCGCCGCGATACCGGTGAAATGGTGAAAGCCTTTCTCGAACATATCGAAGAATCACCTCTGCGAAGCAGAATGATCGGGTATCATCCCACCACCGGGGTCACCGGCGAATGGGGCTATTTTGGCGGCCGTTTTTTGCCCGATTACAGTAAACCGATGCAAAAACGGGTTGATGAAATGCCGACCGCAAAAGAACGCATGAACACCACATTCGGACTGTTGCGCGATCCGGAAAAAGAAAAAGCGGTTATCGATTATTATCAGGCCTACCATACCAGCATCGTCGAAGCGGTTCTCTATTTTGCAAAATTGATCAAGACCAACGTCGAACGGCCTATCTTGTGCGGCACGTTTTACGGCTATATCATGGAAAACATCATGATGCATGAGATCGGGTTTTTAACACCGCAGCCGCTAATAGAATCTCCTTATATAGATTATTTGGCAGGACCCTATTCCTATATTCACACCAACATTCCCGGCGAACCGCGCTGGCACAGTGACATAGAGGACAACGCCGGTAACTGGCTGGGCCGCGCCAGAGGCGTCGGCGGCGACGGCGCTTATCGCCTGCCGGTGGAATCGCTGCGGCGCCATAACAAACTGTTTATCGTTGAAATGGATGCCAATACCTATCTCGATCCGCAAACCACCTCCGAGGGCGGATCCGGAAAAACCACGCTGAAAGGAACGCTGAAAATTCTCAAACGCGATATGGGGCAAATGTTTGCAAGCGGCAATGCCGGCTGGCTCTACGATTTCGGCCCCATGCGCTGCGGTACCGGCTGGTATTCGTCCGACCCCATCGTTAAACTGATCAATACATTCGTCGAGCTCGGCAAAAACCGTATCGACCTGAATATCAGCTCTGTCGCCCGGGTTCTCGGCGTTATGGACCCCAAGAGTTTTATGGTATCGCAGCACTGGAGCCGAATGGCGCCCTATAAAGAGCTGGGCAGCTATTATTTTGATTTTATCAATCACTGGTTTCACACCTGCCAGATGCGTACCTGGATGCGCATGTCGGCACCGATGGACTTTGTCTATGCCTTTGATTTGCAAAAAAAGGACACCAAAGCCTATGACCTCTTCTTTATTCCCAATCTCTTTTATGCCGATTCCAAAGAGGTGAAACATCTAAAGAACGTATTCCGCGACAGCGGCGCTACCGTGGTCTGGTATTACGCTCCCGGATTCGTAAATCCCGAGCGGCTCGATTTAAGGCAGATGGAAACACTGACCGGATTTTCCTTTGAGATGATGACGGATCCCGGCCCCATGATGATCCAGGCCGCTATTTCCGGCAAGGATGCAACTATCGATATGGCATTCGGCGTCAGCCGTGAACAGTACCCGCGTTTCGTGGTTAAAGACGACAATGCCGATATTCTGGGGTACTGGGCCGATCAACCCGATAAAGCGGCAATGGCGATGAAGAAAACCGATGGATACACCTCTGTCTACACCGGCACCGCGCCCCTGCCGGTGGAAATCGTGCGCCGACTCGCCACAGGCGCCGGCGTCAAGCCCTGGAGCAGCGTCGCCGATATCATCTATGCAACAGAGGATATCGCCATGCTCATCGCCACCCAGGACGGAAAGCGCACCCTCAACCTGCCCAAACCGATGGCGGAAATCGATGGGGGTGAAAAACGGGTAATTCACGAGCTCGATGTCGAGTTTGGAGAGGTTTTGATTTTTACGGCATAAACATATTCGGTTCATCCGGGAATTCGTTGCAAGGGAAATGGATATATATCATCTTATCGTTTTCGGCATTGCTGCTTTATCTGTCATGTTATGATATCAATATCAATTTTCAAAATAATATAGATTAAGGAAGATCGAGACGAGTACACAGCGAAAAATGACCGCAATGTTTTCAAAAGAGCGCTTTTTCTTGTTTATTTTTGGCGTCCTGATTTTATTCGTGCAGCTGTTTTTTGTTTTACCCCCGGTTATCGCTCAAAATCCCCGAATGTTCTATGTCTCTCCGAACGGTGATGATACCCATGCAGGAACGAGGCTCGAGCCGTTTCAAACGCTTCAACGCGCCCGCGACGCGGTTCGGCAGGTGAACAAAACTATGCAAACGGACATTGTGGTCTGCCTGCGCCAGGGAGTTTACCGGCTGTCCGAACCGCTGCAGTTCGATCGGCGCGATGGCGGCAGCAATGGCTATCGCGTCATCTGGCGCGCTTGTGACGAGGAAACAGCGGTGATCCGCGGCGGCAGTTGCGTCGGTGGGTGGCGACAGGAAGAGGCGATGTTGGTGTCCGCTGATTTGCCACAGCACTCTTTCCGGCAGCTATATGTTAACGGCAAACGCGCCATTCGGGCAAGAGAACCCGATCAGGGCGCTTATTATCGCCTGAAAGATTGGCAGATTCCCGATCAAAAGATTCGCATTGCTGCAGAACAGATTCGTCGCTGGAAGCAATTTAACCGGGTCGAGATGATCGCCCATCTGCACTGGGCCGAGGCGATTATGCGTTTACAGGATGTCGAGCAGGAGGGAGGAGATGCGCTGATCACGATTCAGGAACCGGAACGCCACCTGGTTTTTTTACGCGACTATCCGATCAAATCGCCGAAGGAACCGTTTCATTTTGAAAACGCCCTCGAGTTTCTCGATCAACCCGGCGAGTGGTACCTCGATGAAGAGGGCGGGCGGTTGTTTTACAAACCTCGTCCCGGTGAAACCGCAGCAGGGCTGAATGTCGTTGCGCCGCAGGTGCAAACGTTGTTTACCATCGCCGGCGAGCCGGATCGACCGGTTGAGCATCTCGAATTTCATCGCCTCAGGTTTCAATATAGCAACTGGACGCGTCCCAGCCGGAAGGGACACCTGACTTTACAGGCGTTCCAGTATACCATTGATCCTACAGTAAACAACACACAATATGTCGACCGTCCTCCTGCCGCAGTCTATGTGCGGCTGGCTAGAAACGTCGTGTTTAAGGAAAACGTCTTTCAGCATCTCGGCGCCACCGCCCTCGATCTGCATTACGGCACCGATCACTGTCAGGTAATCGGAAATGTGTTTTCAGACATTTCGGGCAATGGTATCACCCTGGCAACCTTTTCCAATCCCGATGTGCGCCTACACGTTCCCTTTTTGCCGGAGAACGAGTATGAAATTTGCCGCCATGACCGCATCGAGAACAATTATATCGAAAAGATCGGTCAGGATTATTACGGTGCCGTCGGTATCGCCTGCGGCTATCCGCAAAATGTACTTATCGAGCACAACGAACTTTTCGATATGCCCTATACCGGCATCAGCATCGGCTGGGGGTGGACAAAGGGCGAATCGGCGATGAAGGAGAATATGATCCGCTTTAACCATATTCATCACGTCGCCAACCTGTTGGCCGACGGGGGCGGTATTTATACGCTCAGCCGCCAACCCGGCAGTGTGATTCGGGAAAACTATATCCACCATATCATCAAATCGGAATGGGCGGTGGGATCGGATGTCAACGGCGTCTTTATGGATGAAGGCACCGATGGTTATACCTGTGAGCATAATATCATTCAGCATACCCCGGCAGGTGCTTTTCGCTTTCACCGAACCGGAACCCTTGTTTTTAAAAATGAAGGCATTACCTCTGATCCCGCTGTGATGGAAAACGCCGGTTTGACATCGGGTTATGATCATATAAAAGAATGGAAGAAAACAGAACCTGAACAAGAGACGTATCCGTCCCTGGGAAGATAAGAATGGATATTCACGCTTCGCTGAAGTGGCTCGATTTTACCGTTATTTTGCTTTATATCATTGTCCTGATATCCATGGGTATGGTCGTCAGTTACCGGAGACGGAAAGAAACCGATCTTTTTCTCGCCGGCCGCTCGCTGGGATGGCACACTGTCGGTTTGTCGATATTCGGCACCAATATCTCGCCCGCTTTTCTCATCGCCTCATGTAGTGCGGCTTATACCTCCGGAATCGTTACCGCCAATTTCGAATGGCTGGCCTGGATTTTCCTGCTGTTGCTGGGCATGCTCTTTGTACCGCACTATATGAACACCAAAATCAGCACCATGCCGCAGTTCGTCAAGCTTCGGTTCGGGCCCGGCGCTTATCGCTTTTTGTCCTGGTATGCCCTGTTTTCCACCATTATTTTGTGGCTGGGAGGTTCGCTTTATGCCGGCGGTGTTTTGCTGAGCCAGATCATGGCCTGCCCATTGTGGCTGTCGGTGCTGGTTTTGGTGGTGATTGCCACCAGCTTTACCGTCGCCGGGGGGCTGGCTGCCGTGGTGATCACCGACTCTTTTCAGTCTATTTTGATGATTGCCGGTTCTGCAAGCATGACCTTCATCGCTCTTTCCCATCTCGGCAGTATCGATCGCCTCGTTCAGGGTGTGCCGGCGGATTTCTGGAAACTCGTTCGTCCCGCCGGCGATACCGCTTTTCCCTGGCCGGCCATGTTTCTGGGGTATCCGGTTCTGGGTATCTGGTTCTGGTGCACCGATCAGACCATCGTTCAGCGCGTATTGGGCGCAAAGAATCTGCGCCAGGGACAGCTGGGCACCGTCTTTGCCGGTTTTTTAAAGATTTTGCCGCCCTTTATTTTCATGTTTCCCGGTCTGCTCTGTTATATATTGCATCCCAACATCGGCGATCCGGATGCCGCTTATATGACCATGGTGACCCATTATTTGCCGGTGGGCATGGTCGGACTGGTGGTGGCTGTGCTTATCGCTGCAGTGATCAGTACCCTCGACTCGGGATTGAACTCCTTTAGCACGGTATTTACCCTCGATATCTATGTCAGGCACTTTCGTCCCCGGGCCACCGATATCGAGATCAAATGGCTGGGACGGGTGGTGACGCTATTTGCATCAGCACTGGCGGTGGGTTGTGCTTTACTGATGGGCGGTGTGGGCAAGAATATGTTTGATCTCTTACAGGGCATCATCTCGTTTCTGGCGCCGCCGATGGCGTCGGTTTTTCTTATCGGCGTACTGTGGAAACGCGCCACGGCAGCGGCGGCGCTGGCCAGTCTGATCGGCGGCTCGACCATGTCGTTATCGATCGGGGTCTGTTATTTTAAAGAGTGGCCGCATGCCGGGTTCTGGCCGCATTATCTCTTGTCCGCTTTTTATCTTTTTGTCATTATTTCGGCAGCCATGATTGTGATTTCACTGTTGACGAAAAAATCGCCGCATGAGCAGGAGCTGCCCACTCTGAAAACGTCGGCTGAAAAAGCGGGTAAACCCTTTCCGCTGGTCTGGGTTTTGTGGGCGATTCTGGCGATCTGTATGGTGATCTTGTATATCGTGTTCGACTGATCACACGCCATGTCCGCCTGGATGTTCAGAACCGATTTATTCAGGTAGCCGTTATACTGCGGATTCCTGTTCTGTTTTTCCGCGCTCGTATCGGTAAAACCCGCCCGCCGCGATAATGATCAGGCACAACGCCGCAACCGCCAGGGTCACGATGATCATTGCCGGATTGGTTTTTCGCGCTTTGACCCACATGTTCATATCCCTGTCGTTGAACCTGGAGCCGTCAAACGACCAGGAAACAACATTGCCCTTTAACGCCGGTAAATTGGTGTCGGTAATAACACCGGGTACGGAGACCTGCTGTGTATATTTTGCCGGCTGAGCGGTAAGGCTCAAGTCGCTTTTTGTCTCTTGGCATTTTGAGTAATTGCGTTTCAGTCGTCGTCAAGCGCTTCTCCCGTTTACAGAGTTGTCTCCTGTTTTGTTACATGATACGACGGATTGGAGAAAAGGTTAAAGTGTTTTTTTATATTTATCGCTGCATTGAATTCATTGGAGAGAGATATCTCACGCTAAGACGCAAAAGCGCAACCGGTTAAAACAGGTCAACAAAAAGCCCTCACCACAGAGTAACGCAGAGAACCACAGAGAAAGACAAGAAAATTATAGCAGAGAAAAAAAAGAGAGGGAACAGAGAGAAAAATTATTTTAAAAGGAGTGACCTGGATTCTATCGCTTTAAACAGGTTGCCGTTAAAAAAGCTCATTTTATTGATTTTATTTACCTTAACAAGAGACTCTTAAAAGAACCGTTTTATCTTCTCAAACCACTCGTACCATTTTTTTTCTCTTTTTTTCTCCGAGTAACTCTGTGGTTGTTTTTTATACTTATGAAAGCTATTTTGGACAAGAGTGAGTTGGACCATAGCTCTATTTTTCCTGAAGCCGGCGTCTGTGTTGCCTTGAGTTTTGCTCATGCGGTCTGGTACCCGGCTGTGGTGTTTTGCTGGGTTTCGGGCGTTCAAGACACCCGGGGATGCGCTGGCGCGCAACAGCCGGGGTCTGCACGGTGCGGTTTTCAATATCAGCGATAGAAATAGTCATTTACTTTACATGATTAAATCAATACAACCCGAATTCATTTGATTTCCCGGCCCCCGCCAGGGGGCATCAGAATTCAGCCACGGGTGCAAACCCGTGGATTAAATCAAACAGGCTCGAGTCCCCCGCCAGGGGGCGATAGAGAGGGAACGGTTTGGGAAATAAATACCGGAGAGAAAACCGACAAGTTTGTATTGTGAATAAAACATGGGGGCACGATGACGGGGAATGATGATTATGCGGGATGCAAGTTTAGAGTCTGGTGCTAAGGTTATCAAACAATCTTTTTCCATGGATAATCGCTATGATGAGAATTTTTTCCCTTTCAATTCTGTAAACAAGGCGATAGCTGTAGACAAAGCGTTCCCTGGTTTTGTCATCATCAAGTTCGGGAACAATCCTGCCGAGCATGGGAAAATCTGCCAGATTTCTACTGGCCTCGAGAATTTTGCCAACCACTGCACGGGCATAGTATTCGGAATCTCTTTCAATATACGCAGCAATGGATTGCAAATCTTCGATCGCTTCAGGCGACCATACTATTTTGTCCACTTGGAAAATTTCCTCTCGACCTGCTCCTGGGGTAGCGTTTTTTCGTCTTCTGCTCTATTGATTCCCTTTTGAATTTTTTCTATGACGTATAGGTGATATTGAATATCTTCAAAGGTGCACGCTTCAGGTAATTTATCTATTAAAGATTTTGCTTCTTCTTTCACTGTTTTCATCGTTGAACTCCGAAATGCAATGCCAAATTTTTGGGTCATAATAGATATATAATTTGTTTATATTCAATCCTTACATTTAAGGTAGATAAAATCAAAAACAGAATCAACTGGTTTATGAATAATGCGGCATGGTTTGTCAAGAATTGATGATGCGCCGCAGGCCCGTCCTGCTGTAGGATTCACCGGAAG
>CAZSOP010000176.1:0-8271 GCA_964608385.1 uncultured Cytophagia bacterium | reverse complement strand
TCGCCCATGGGGTTGCTGATCATGGATCCGGAAACCTTTGGCGCCAAATCGGATGCACTGACGTTTGATCCTGAAAATGGTCTCACCGCGACCATGCTGAAAATTCGTATCGGCGAACAGAGCTATTCCGCTACTGCGGATACCCTTGCAGCGGAATGGAGTGATCTGCACGGTATTCCGGTGGTGAAAGTAAACTGGTTTCATGATAGGTTTTCGGTCGAGGAGCGTCTGTTCTGTCCCGATCGCGACGCCGGCCGCCTGATACGGCAAATCACCGTATATAATCTCACAGATACCGAGGTTGTATACCATTTTCATACCGGATTCAGAGAAATGGAGCTGGAAACCGCAGAGAAAGTCAAAACCTCAAAAAGCCTGACGCTGGAATACGAATTATCACCCCTCAAACACAACCTCAAACTGCGCAAACTTCCGGATACCAATGGTCTTGTATCAGATAAAGCGATAACCTACTGGCAGCAAACCGCAACCACCGAAATCAGTGCCCCTCTCGACCATCTTTTTAGGGTCAGTAAAAATCAGATCGCTTCCAATATTTCCCACCAAGGCATCATGGACGCCAGTATCTGGCAGTATAATCTGGAATGGGTGCGGGACAGTGCCAACATTGTGATAGGCTTAACCATGAGCGGCCATCACCAGAGCGCCCGGGCCTTGCTGCAAAGAATGCTGAAACACAATGTCACCGACAAGGGCGATGCGGTCGATTCCGGCAAGGTGCGCCCCCTGCAGGAAACCGAGCTGGATCAAAATGGCAAACTGCTTCTGGCCCTGAAAACCTATATCGACTGGACCGGGGATACGGAGCCGGCCACAATGTATTGGAAAAAAATCAAAGCACTGGCCAAATTTCCCTTTCAGGAAGAGCTGATGCATCAAAGTGGCTTGCTGCACAACCAGCGCGAATTCTGGGAACGGCACAGCGCTTACGGAGTTGAGGATGGTTTTGAACTCTGTTATCAGGTTTTTGTCGCCGTCGGACTCGAATCTGCTGCCGACCTCGCCCGCATCAATGGCGAGGAGGAGCTGGCCCGTGAGTGGGAGAAAAAGGCCGACACGTTGAAAGGAGCGGTGCTTTCCGATCGCACTTTTGCGATGATCGAAAATGGACATTTGATCAAACGCAGAGATTTACAGGGAAATCAACAAAAAACCATCAACCCCGACCCAAAACAGGTTATCCCAGACAGCGTTCCCATCATGCGCGATGGCGAACATAGACTCGACCCCGATTCCAGCTCTGTTCTGCCGATTTCGATCGAATTTATCGATCCGGCGTCGTCGCCGGCACAAAAAACGCTCGATGAAATGGAAAAGTTATGGAACATGGAATGGTCATTCGGCGGCTATAGCCGCTATAATATCACCTCCGAACCCGATTCTGCCGCGCCCTGGCCATTGGCCTCGCTATTTATTGCCCAGGCCAACCTGCAGGCGGGCAATGAGGAAAGAGTGTGGCGGGTACTGGATTGGTTGCAGACGGTGCCCGGAGCGTTATCGGGTTCCTGGTATGAAATCTACGGTGATCGCCCCGTGCCGCCCTATGCCCAGATCGGTATCATCCCGTGGGCATGGGCGGAAATTATCAAATTTTTTATTCACCATCTCTTCGGTATCAGGCCGACCAGAAAAGCGCTCGTCATCAAACCCCGTTTGCTGAAGGGCCTGCAAAGAGCCCGCTGCCGGGTCTCTTGTCACGGCTCAAGCCTGACGCTGACCCTGTTGCGCAACGACAAACAGAAAAAAGGCTATAGCATCGATGGAAAATTTACCGCGTCCGAAGAACCGTACCTGAAGACAGAACTGCCGACAACAAATACCAAAATTGTATTTTTCCTTTAGAAATGATACATGCAACAAACCCGGGATAGCGTTTATGCAACGGTACCCGGGTTTTTATCATTTCCACTCATGAACTTGCTGCTGTTTCACGCTTGAGGTTATGGCCGGCACATCATTTCACTAACGCGTTTCAGGTTTTTCAGTCCCTTTTCAAAATCAGGCCCCAGCATCTGCTCCATAAAAAGTCCGACATAACGGCCGACCGGATAATCGAGCTTGCCGTACATCGACCAGATGACCTTTGTTTGTCCGTCTGTCGGTTCGAATGACCAGGTATTGACCGCCTTCATGGCCTGGGGGTGGGTAAAGACCAATTTGTTTTCAACCATCCTGTCTTCTTCAGCAGCAACAATGGTCTGACTGCCGGTACCGACGATCTCGCCTTCCCAGCTCCAGATCGAACCGACGCCCCGGGGTGCTCCCTGAATGGAATAGGTTGCTTCCGGATCGGCTTCCGACCATGGGTCCCATTTCTGCCAGTTATGAAAATCAATCACCTGATCATAGACAACACTGTCCGGACAGGCAATGGTGATGGATCGTTCGACATGATAAGAAGAAGGCAGAAAAAATGCAACCACCAGCAATAGCAGCAGTACAACCGCTAAAAAGACGAGAATTCCTTTGAGAAATTTCATTTTATCCCTTTCACTTTGTTCTATAATTTTGTAATATAAAACTAAATAGTAATATATTTCAAGCTGTAATTGGATTTTTTAGACGGAGGCAACCATGAGCCATGAAAATCACCTTATTGTCGCCATTCATGTACATGAACGCGTGGAAAAGGCAAATCAGGTACAGGACATACTGACCGAATATGGTTGTTATATCAAAACCAGAATCGGATTGCACGAGACCTCGGAAGAATATTGTTCTCCAAGCGGTATCATTGTATTAGAGCTCGTGGCAAAAGAGGAGATGGTGGATAAAATGGTCGCCAAACTCAACACTCTGGCCGCTATTGAAACCAAAAAGATCGTCTTTTCGCATTAAACGACTCTTGCCCGAATATGACGACGACAAAGCAACCGCGTCATGATTAGCCAAAACCGCTAATCAACGCAGTTCGTCCTGCCAACCGAACTGCAATACAAAAATATTCATTAAAGCAGAGGACCCAAAAATGAAACGTTATTGTATCATTATCCTCCTGAGCGTAACAGCCCTGGCGGCTCAGCCTACTGCAGACTTTTGGGGTCAGTGGGAGTTGATCCCGCAAGCGAGCTCGGAAATCAGCCTTTACCGCACCCTTTCCCTGGAGTTTCAAAACCATAAAAAGGGTATCACCATTATCCAAAAGTGGGGCGGAAACCGCAGTTTCAGCGATACCCTCACCCTCAAAACCGACGGCAGCACGACAAAACAGATTGTACCGGACAGAGTCTGGCCCACGAACGTCTTTATGGGTCTCTCTATGATCCCGGGGGATCAACGCAGCTTCACAGCAACCTGGAGCGAAAACAGCCGCCTGCTCAGCGTTAACTATGACTATAAAATACACGGTTCGCAGGGTATTCAGCCGGTATCGGCCGTCCATGAGTACGAACTTTATGAAGACAATGAAACGCTGAGCTACCGTATCATGCGGTCGACGCGCGAGGATGGACCGGGAATTGAATATCTGTTCAAGCGCAAAGGCGCCAGGCACGCTTATGTGATGGAACTGCAGGACAAATGGCGAATCGACGGCAAACTCGATGAACAGGCATTTCTTCTCAGCTTGCAGGGTATTGCCAATAAAAAGGGCCCGAATCTCTATTTCATCTATCCGGAAAACTGGCCCTTCAATTACACCCGGCCTGTTTTCGATTACTATAAGGACAAGCGCTTTTATACCTTTCACCGCCTCAATTCCCTGGAGCAGGCAATAAAAGCATTTTCCGATATACCGCAGGGATACGTGGTCTGGGACAAATCGGTTCGGACGTCGCTGATTGTTGCCTTTACCGTCAGCGGACTGGAAAATGCGGTTATCGTCAGTGAAGATCTCATTCCCATGGCCGAAAAATGGGGACTGGAAAAAGTGGCTGATTTTCGCGGTAAATTTACAGGACAATCAGATGCGCAGATCTACCAGTGGGCCTATGATCAATACTGGGATCGCTGTAATAAAGAGTTGATTATATGGATGGGAGGCGTTCATGGAAATCAGATGCAGCCCGGTGTCGCTGACTGGGGCATCTACAAAGAGGTCTTTTTTCAGGATCTCTCCAGCGTTCCCGCCGATACACAGGAATATGAACTGGCCAACCGCTTGCTGGCGGAAATGAAACCCATGTCTCTGGTGATGGGCTGGCACTCTTATGCCAAGGACAAGGAACGCGACCATCTCAAGCTGACCTCCAGCTATGGCCATGTGGTGGAAGGGCTCAATACTTTGCCCAACTTTAGTTTTAGCCACCAGATTCCCTTTTCTCATGGCTTTGAGCTGAAAAACAACCACTATCTCGAACCGGGGAAAACCTACGAGCCGGAGAATAAAGTTTACATCACCTGCGTACAGACCGACGGACTCGGCATCGGATCCTGGCATAAGCCCGGCCGCGGCGAGATTCCCTATGCCTGGGAAGTGATCATGAATTACTATTGGCTGGCGCCGGGCATGCTGGAGTACTTTTATTCACAGGCAACGCCAAATGATTATTTTATCGGCTGTCTCTCCGGCCCCGGTTACATGTACCCCAAAGCCGTACCCAAAGCCTATTTGCCCCAATTAATCGACCGGGCCCATGATCTGATGCAAAAGCTCGATCTGAAAGTCTTTGAAATTATGGACTATTCCGAAGGTGCAACTGTGGAGGGCAATACCGAGCTGCCGAAAGAGATCGTGGATGTCTATTATGAACAAATGCCGACGGCAATCGGATTTTTGAATGGTTATGCCCCGGCCTTTACGTTTAGTGTACGAAACGGCAGGCCGTTGATCTCTTATGATTATTATTTATCGCCGAGCCGGGATCAGGATGATACCGTAGCGGATCTGGTCGAGCTCGCGGAGATCAATTCCACCCGCCCCTATTTCCTGCTGATGCACGTGCGGGAAAGCAGCGATGTAAAACGGGTCATAGGCATTCTCGAGAATCTGCCGGATGAATTTGAACTGGTGCCGATCGATATCTTTTTGACTATGGCGGGTAAAGAACCCACATTCAAAGAGCGCTATCTCGATGACTGACAAGGTAGAGCGATTGCTCTGTGGTTATCTTTTAAGGGTCTATAAAATCTATTTTGGACAAGAGTGGTTTGCGATAGATAATACTAAAATCTCTTTTTATATAGCTCCTGACGGCAAAAGGGCCCTCAATAGCAGAGTTAAAAACAAACAGACGCTATGATCATCAAAAAGCGACCCTGGAAAATCATACAGATGGATCAGATCGGAACCGTCCGGCTTTGGCGCAACAAGCGGGCAAAACGGCTCATCATCAGGGTGAGACCCTTTCAGCCGGTACAGGTTACCGTCCCCTATACCCTTTCCTATAAAGAGGCGGAAGGATTTGTCCGGGGCAAAATTCCCTGGATTAAAAAGCATCGTAAGGAGATGCAAAATCTCGAACCGCTTCCTGATTCTCTGCTTAACGAGAGAGAAGCGAAGCAAAAAATCATCAACAGGACAGAAGAGCTGGCGACCCGCTACAAACTGAGGCCGAGTGGCATTACGCTGCGGCGTCAAAAAACGCGCTGGGGCAGCTGTTCGGCGAAAAACCGGCTTTCGCTCAATATTAAGATAGCCCTGTTACCGCCGGAATTGATGGATTATATCATTCTTCATGAACTCATTCACATTCGCATTAAAAACCACAGCACCGCATTCTGGAAAGAGCTGGATAAGCTGGTGGGCAATGCCAAATCATATGACCGCAGGCTGAAAAAATATCATCCCCTGATGTATCCCGGATAACTATTGCCGAAATCGCAATACGACCATGATTGCCCTTGAATCGCTGACCAGATAAATACGGTTTTCCGCCCTGTTCACGGCGACGCCCTCGGCATCCTTGAGATCGAATTCATAGCTGCGCAATATCTTACCCTCGAAATCGCAAACATGCAGCTTTTTTTCTTCATCGCTGAGAATCCATAACTGTTGATAAAGGGCATCGTAACTGATATCCGATGCATCTTTCATCGAAAGATCAAATTCGGAGAGTTGCTGCCAGTTCCGGTCCATGATGATGAGGCGGCAGGGATTCTTTTCTTGAACAAGATAAAACCTTGAACCATCGCCATGTATTGTGATTCCCTCGATGCCGTATTCTGTTTTTAGCGAATCAAAAAAAAACTGCCGTAGAATAGCGCCCTCCGACGTCAGATGATAGACTCGCGCATTGTTCTCATCTACAACCCACAACGTTGAATCGGATGGTTCCACGGCAATGCCTTCCAGATCATCGCCTTTAAAAACGAGTTCTTTGAGAACCCTGCCGCATGGGTCGATCTGGTAGACTTTGCCGCTGCGGTCGCTGACCATCCACAAGTTCTGTCCGTTGGCGGCCATACAGAGACCGGAAGGCTCGGCAATGGAAAGGTCGTGGACGGCAATGCGTTCGAGGAGGGGATCATCTTCATAGATGTTAACGGGATCGGATTTGCAGTGAAAAAGCGATCCGGCAAGTACGAGAAAAAGAGAGAGATGGCGAAATAATTTTAGTGGCGTTACCATACGTCAGGATTTTCTTCACCGATAAACAGGTTGACCCGTTCAATACCTTCAAGAGCGGAGAGTTCGCTGATAAAAGCCTGTTCCTGGCCCGGATCGTTAAGCGTAACCCGGAAAGAGAGTTCAATAAACTCTCCCAGGCGGGCCGAGCGCATGGCGATCATCTTGTATTTGCTCAGCATCTGGTTGAACAAGTCCCGATAGACCGGCTCCAGACCGGCCTGAGGCAGGGCCCAAAAACGGAGCAGCAACTGGCTTTTGTTACTGGTGCCGAAATCGACGAGATGCAACACCAGAATTACCACACCGACGATTGCGCTTCCCACCAGACCGATGAGATAATTGCCCGCTCCCGCAGCCATACCCGCAGCCAGCGAGAAAAAAACAAATACAATATCGCGGGTATCCTTGAGAGCGGTTCGAAAGCGGATAATCGACATGGCACCGACCAACCCGAATGCGCGTGCTAGATTGTTACCGATCACCATAATGACGATAGAAGTCACCATAGTGATGATCACCAGGGTATTGATGAATGAAGGAGAATATGAATAGCCGTTGTTGCTCACCCGGTAGAGAACCGATATGCTAAATCCGAGAATAAAAGCGGTTATCATATTGATGATCACATCGGCGACCATCAAATCAGGGACGATCGTAAACAATCCTTCAAATGGGTTGGTCTGCATTTAAATACTCCTGATGCCGTGATGTCCGTTAACATGCGGGTTCAACAATGTGGTGCTGCTCTCTTTTTCGATAAATACCTCTATACCCGAACAATATTTGGAAATGGATTGTGCTGAGAGCGAAAATTGGCGCGTTAACTGTCGCATCCACTTTGGCATAAATCCGTTGAATTTCAATTCCAAAATATAATAGGGTTCAAAACGGTATACAAATCCATTATCGGTAAAGATCTCGTCGATCTCGGGTTCAAAATGAAAGCGTAAATTGGTATCAAAAGTCACGCGTACCGACCGGTCCAGCAAGCCGACATAGGCCTCTCGTTCATAAACCACAAGCAGTTTCGGCTCCAACGCTTCACGTAAATAGTTGTAAAAAAATTTTGACAACACCACTCTTTTCAGGCGATCATCAATATCGGCCGGAAATTCCAGACTCGGCTGGGTAATAAACTCCCTGGCTTTGCTGATCGGCAACTCGGCGCGCTCTTTGATGATCACCTGGTTGTAACGCCGTTTGATCTCGAAAAAGGCGGTCTTTTGTTCCTTATAAGTGTTATAGGTTCGAATGCGAAGTTTTTTTCGGACTTTGAGACCATCCAGTTTCTCAAAGTGATAATCGAATTCGGCCGTATCGTAGTAGATACTTCTAACTGTATAAGCTCTGTTTTTTTCTTTTTTGCTGTACGGATCGAGTTCTACATAGGGCGCAATCGCTTCCCGCATCTGACCGCCGAGGACACGGGGAACAAAATATTTTATTTCAAAACGAGCCTTGTTGGGTAAAACATTCACTCCTGTTATTGGTGCCCGCTCAGCCTGCCGGACACCCCTTCCTTTCCCTGGTTTAATTTATAACAAAACAAAGTCTTTTCGTAAAAGCGCACAACTCTAAAATCTGCGGGCAAAGGTGTTTTTCAACAATTCGAGTATCGAAATCGATGGACCAATGATCTCCGCGCTGCCTGTACTGCCCGAATGAATGGCGAGTCGTGGATTTTGCAGCAGACTTTTAACAATAAATGTCGGTTGTGAATTTATGATATAAACGCGATTGCC
>CAZSOP010000175.1:0-8298 GCA_964608385.1 uncultured Cytophagia bacterium | reverse complement strand
ACATATTTATTCGGCGCAATCCCAACAGAGGCTGTCAGGCCGGTTTGCGAAAAAATCCGTTCTTTCAGTCGCATGCCGGTATTTTGCGTCGTCTTATAAAGCTTATATGTGGAAGAGATATCAAGAAATGCTTCATCAATGCTCAACGGTTCAACATCAGGGCTAAATTCATTCAGGATGCTCATAATTTGCGATGACACACCAGTATATCTTTTTCCTCTGGGCCGGACATAAATGGCTTGTGGACAGAGTTTATAAGCCTGTGAAATCGGCATTGCGGATCGAATACCGAACACTCTGGCCTCATAACTGCAGGTGGAAACAACACCGCGTCCTTGGCCCTGACATGGATCCGCCCCAACCACCACCGGCTTTCCCCGCCATTGCGGCTGATCGTGCTGTTCAATGGCGGCAAAAAAGGCGTCCATATCGATATGTAATATCCAGCGTTGCATGGTTATCGATTTTCAAAAGTATGTATGGCGTTCTGCCAATCCAAATCATTCTCATAAGCAATCACCGTTAGTCCGGAACGGCTGTTGCCAAGGATCATTCTGGATAGAAAAATTCCTTTTTTATAAAGACAGAGCACCGGTTTTTGGTGATTGAGTGCAGAACAAATCTCATAACCAACACCCAGCGAAGGATTGGATACCTCGGCAACAAGGCAATGGCATGATTTTAACCACTCCATATCACGTTCATAGATATGTTTAGGTGTGTGCGCGTCTTCTTTATCTAAAACACCGGGATCAATTATATGTTCCGTCAGCACATGATGATTCAAGGATTTCATATAATTCACCATGTCCTGATAAGTACGTAAAAAGGCTCGTCCTCCTGAAATAGATCCTGCAAAATAGATAATCAAAAAAATTCTCCTTATAAAAGAGTTGTACTTGCCGTCACATTAATAAAAGCAAATCATTACTCCGTCAAATCGAAGAGTGGATCACAAGCGTGATTCCTGCATAGGTTAACACATTTTATCAAAGTTCTGCAGCACACATTTACGAATGTCCTGGTGGAAAACCTTGTATCAATATCATATAAAAAATATACTAAATTTTCCATGATTAAATTCAGTCCACGGCCTTTACGTTTAACGTTTTATTTTTCTGCTTTAACGAGGATATAGGAGCGAACACCGCTGGATACAAGTTTTAACAGAAGAGGTTCCAAACCGCTGTAATGCACGATATGGTAAATCCATAAGGAAAGAGTTTCGAAACATCTGTAACCGGCCCGTTCAAAACGGTCGGAATGAAAAATACGGTTAAGGGTCTTTACCAATATCAGAAAAAGGGCCGGCAGTTTGGCGGCATACTTTATCTCTTTTTCCAGCGTGCCGCTATTCATAATGGTAAATCCGGCATTGACGGCCAGGTGCTCAAGCTCATGGGGTTGAAATGCGGTATGATAATATCCCTTTTCACAGACATCTTCCACTCCGTATGACTTTAAACGGCCAAGACCGATCCAGCCGGGTCGTCTGTAGCGGTAATTGGGTGTGGTGACAAGCGCAGAGCCACCGGATTTGAGAACGCGAAAAATCTCGCTGAAAACATCCCGGGGGGCAAGGCAATGTTCCAGCACCTCACTGCAGAGAACGTGATCAAAGCTATTGGGATGAAAACAAAGCCCTTCGGCATCGGATACGGCCAGGTGTACATTCTTCTTCGCTTCAGCACGTAAAAGCACATTCAGGCTCAGATCAACCCCAAAGGCGTTACCACCATTATACCCGTTCAAATACCGTGCTGTATTGCAGCCGATATCGAGAAGAGAGCCGCGAAACGTTTCCAGTTGCCGGCACACAAATTTCTGTCTCAATTTGCCGCGCAGGGTTTTATAAACGACCTCTTCCTCGGGGTATTTTTTTCCCACTTGATCGTAAAAGCGATATAATTCTTTTTTATGTTTCATTTCCTTCTCGAAACCCAAAGCATTCTTAACCGATTTATTTCATTGCTCTCAAAAAATCGTCCTATATAGAGCAACACCGGAAATAAAAGCACCACAAACAGCTTGAACATAAACACGGACTGAATAAACTCCGCCATGCCGATGAAAAAGAGCATTGCCGTAATAAAACAGAGTTTAATGATGCGTTTCCACTCATAATCGACCGGATATAACTTTTTATTGACCACATACAAGCTCACCGCCATGATAAAATAGGCAACGAACCGGGCCCAGGCGGCACCCATCATACCAATCACCGGAATCAAGAGGGCATTGGTGATCAGGTTGCCCACCATACCGCTGACGGTTATAAAGGGCAGGTATTTGGTTTTTTTATGCAGATATACACCGATGAGAAAATTGAGATAAGCTGCATAAAGGATATAGGCCAGCATCAAAACCGGTACAACGCTCGTACAGGCCCAGAACTCTTTGCCCACAAGGGTAAAGCCCGGCAATGGAAAGCGTACAATATCGTCAATAAAAACGGACAAAACGATAAAAACGCCGGCACAGGCAAGCAGGACATAGGTAAATACTTTGGCAAAAATAGCTTTGGCATCTTTTTGTTTTAATGTTGAAAGAAAAAAGGGATGCCAGGCAAATCTAAAAGCGGTGACAAACAGAGCCATGAACATGCCCAGCTTGACCCCGGCATTATATAACCCGGCTTCTTCAACCGATGCCAGCCTTTCAAGAAACGGCCGATCGATGGTATCCATGATAACCACGGCCAGTGTAGATGGCAAATAAGGTATTCCAAAGGCAAAAAGCTCCCGCAAAAGCGATAGGGAAAAAGTCGATTGCAAATAGCGAGCCAACAAGGGGCTCATAATGAAAAAAGTAAGTGAAGAGGCGATCAGGTTGGCAAGAAAGACACCCTCTATACCGAAATCAAGAACAATGAGAAAAAAGACATTACATCCGACATTGATCAATACATTGATAAATTTAAATACAACAAAAGGAATAGAACGTTGTTCCGCTCTCAGAATCAGAAACGGTAAAAAGGTAAGGGCATCGAACATTAAAATGCCTGCGGCAAACTTTACCAACAGCGCCAGGTCGATATTGAGACTCCGCACCTCTTCGCTAAAAACCCAGGTGACAATAGTATCCGAAGAAACAAACAAAAGTGCGGAAAAACAAATCGATGTCAGCAGTATGGTAATAAAAGAGGTGGAAAAGATATCTCTTCGATCGGACAGCTCTTCTTTAAGAATATAAAAGCGAAAAAAGGCGGCATCCAGGCCATAGGTATAGACAATGGTAAGAATAGCGATATAGGCAAACATGATGCCGACCACACCATACTCATCCTTGGGAAAAATATTGGTAAAAAGAGGCATCAGCAAAAAATTGATGGAGCGAGTTAAAATGTGTCCCGCTCCATAGACGGCTGAATGCTTGAAAAGGTTCTTTATACTCGAAAAAATTGCCATAATTCTATCTATCCGGAGATTATGATTAGCATAATGCGGCTGCTAAAATGTACCCAGTCGCCAGGTGGTTTCCACCATGGCGCGGAAATTTTCTGTTTTGGCATATTTGGGTACGGTATTTCCCGAGCCGACGCAATACCCACCCTGCTGTCCGACCCTGTTGATAAGAGTGGTCACAGTTTCGCGGATTTCCTTCAGAGTACCCCGCGCCAGCAAATCAACATCGACATTGCCGATAAGACAAAATTGGTCTCCATATTTTTCTTTCACGGCTTCAATATCCCAGGCCTGTGGCTCCAGCGGTTGAAGCGCATCAATGCCGAGTGCAGCGAGATCATCCATGACCTGCCACAATTTACCATCGGAATGGTAAATATAGGGGATATTCCGTGCTTTGCACACATCACCAATCCTGGCCATCCAGGGGAAGAGCAAATCGCGGAGCGCTTTTGGTGACAGCATCAACCCCGACTGATAGGCAATATCATCGCTGTAAAAAAGCGCTTCCACACTATCAAATTCAGACATTCGTTTAAACAACTCTAAAACAATGCCACCCACACGTTCGACTACTTTTTTGACCAGGTCGGGGTTTTCAACCAACGCAAAAGAAAACGTCTCAAATCCCATGAATTCCCACGCAAAGGTAAAAATATCTCCATATTGGCCGACAACTTTCATGCCGTCCGGAAGCATCTCCGCAACCCGTTCAAAGTCAGCAAACTGTTGATCCTCTACCTCGGCGAAATCAAACTGTTCAAACTCCTGCAAGGTGGTAATCGCTCCTTTTCCTTCCGTCCCCCAGGGAACCGAGGCATCCTTGACCGGATTCATCCGAATTGCGGGAGATAATTTTATATAATCATATCCCGCAAGACGGCTGAATTCAATTTTATCGGCAAGTGTCGTTACCGGCCGGGATAAAAATTTACTCATAATATCGACATCGACCGCCAGTTCGAACAACGGGATTCGATCCGATTTATGACCATAAAGCGTTTGACGCAGACGTTCAAAATCAGGAGAATAAGGAGCGAATTTAAGTTCCATTTGTCTTCCTGTATACTGTTTTTTATAGTGTTTTTGTAAAGCCCTTTCGTTTCAACAGGGCTCTGATACTGGGCTCAGCGCCTCTGAATCTTTTGTAGAGCGTCATCGGGTCGACGGTACCGCCTGCCGAAAGAATATGCTGGCGGAATCGTCGAGCGGTCTCCTGGTCAAAAATACCATTTTGCCTGAATGCCTCAAATGCATCCGCATCCAGTACTGCAGCCCATGTATAGCTGTAATAGCCGGCGGAATACCCTCCGGAAAAAATATGTCGAAAATAAGGACTTTTATAGCGCACGACGATTTCAGGAATGAGACCGATCTTTTGCATCGATTTTTCCTCAAAGCTCTGCGGCTTCGGGGGTTGCACGTCGGTTATGGTGTGCCAGTCCATATCGAGAAAAGAAGCGGATAGCAGTTCGACGGTAACAAAGCCTTGATTAAAGTGATTTGAATTTTTAATTTTTTCGATGAGATCATCGGGTATCGGTTCACCGCTCTGATAGTGTTTTGCATACATTTTCATCACTGCCGGATCTGTCGCCCAGTTCTCCATAATTTGAGAGGGAAGTTCTACAAAGTCAAGAGCAACGCTCGTACCGGAAAGAGACCGAAACCGACACTCCGAAAGCAAGCCGTGAAGCGCATGGCCGAATTCATGGAAAAGGGTCAACACTTCGTCGACGCTCAACAAGGAAGGATTCTCAGCTGTCGGTTTGGAAAAGTTGCCAACGTTACAAATCACCGGTGACACCATTTGGCCATTCTTCTTCCATTGTTTTCGATACCCGCTCATCCAGGCACCGCCGCGTTTGCTGGCGCGTGGAAAATAGTCAACATAAAGAATACCGATATGACTGCCATCAGCCTCCTTGACCTCAAAGGTTCTGACATCCGGATGATAGACCGGTAAATCATCCCGCTCTTCCAGAACGATACCCCATAGCTTGTTGGCAACCACAAACGCGCCATCGATGACATTTTCCAGCTGAAAATAGGGGCGCAAACTGGTCTCGTCGAGATCGTACCGGGCTTTTTTAACCTTTTCGGCATAGTACCACCAGTCCCAGGGTTGTAATGAGAAATCGCTTCCCTCCTGCTCAATCATGTTCTGAAATTGCCGGCGTTCCATTTTGGCTACCGGTAAAGCCTGGTCCCAGAGTTGTTGCAAAAGATCATATACATTCCCGGGATTCTTGGCCATATTTTCTTCCAGAACAAAATCGGCATGTGTCGGATAACCGAGCAATCGAGCCCGCTTAACCCGAAGGGAAGCCATTCGGGTAACAATGGCCGTATTGTCATAGTCGGAGCCTTTTTCGCAACGGTTGATATAAGCCTTGAAGAGCTCTTCCCGCAGCGCTCGGTTTTTGGCGTATTGTAAAAATGGAATCAGGCTGGGTTTGTGCAGGGTAAAAAGCCATTTGTCCGAATACCCCCTTTCCCCGGCTGCTTCTTCAGCAGCTTCAATAACAGCCGCAGGCAAGCCGGCGAGGTTGCTTTCCTCCTCGATAACCAGTTCAAATGCATTGGTTGCGGCCAAAACATTCTCGCCAAACTGAATGGATAAAAGAGACAACTCTTCATTCATTTTTTTCAGCGAATCCTTTTGCGCATCGTTTAGATTCGCACCATTACGGACAAATTTTTTGTAGGTCTCTTGCAGCAACATATTCTCTTCTGCATTTAAATCGAGTTCATGCCGCTGCTGATAAACATGCTCTATCCGCTCGAAAAGCTGTTGATTCAAAATAATCTCATCGCGGTGTTTGGAAAGCATGGGAGCGCTCTCTTTTGCGATGCTCTGCATTTTATCATTGGTGTGTGCCGAATTGAGATTGCTGAAAATATTGTCAACTCGGTCCAGAAACAAACCACTGCTGTCCAGTGTCACCAGCGTATTTTCAAAATCAGGTGCTTCCGGATTAGTGACGATCGCTTTTATTTCCTTCTGATGTTCGGCTATAGCGGCTTTATAGGCCGGCATAAAGTGCGATTCTTTGATTTCATCAAAAGGCGGTACGTTAAACGGTGTTTCAAAACGTCGCAACAATGGATTCGATGACTGAGCGCAATAAAACAAGGCAGCAAAAGCAAATAAAAGAATGAAATTTTTCATCGTAAACCTTTCCGTTCTAGTTAAATATTCTGATCGAAATTTTCGTAAGATTCTGTCAATTCCGCAATACTGACAACCCGGTTTTCAATTCTGGATTGTTCCGCCGCAAAAACCATCATGTGGGTTTCAAGCGTTTCTTTTGGCCCTGACAGCACAAGATCGCTGTTTCTCTCGCCTACCGCACGAACGAACGATTCTATGAGCCGGGCATCCCCTCCGCCATGGCCGCCCAGAATTGTGGCGTCCGAGGCACTGACATCGATAACGCTGTGTTCATCACGATGAAAATCGAATATATCAATTTCAGCGCCATTGGCCTCAATTTCTCCATGGGTGCCGAAAAGACGGGTTCGACGGTGTGTCGCTTCAGTAAAGGCGGTCATGGTAAAGGATGCCGTGCAGGAATCAGCAAATTCGAGATTGACAACCTGATGATCGACCACGTCATTGTCGCAGGCATAAACACAACGGCCATACGGGCCCTGTTGCAGTGCCTGCAGGACGCCTTCCTCGGTAACATCATCTGTAATAACATCCACCGGCCAGCCGGTTTCACCGTTTAAAACTCTGCCGTGGTATATTTTTTTGGCCGAATAGGGACAGGTGGATTCTATGGTACAGTCAAGACAACGTTCTGCGGCCCCTTCAGGGCGCTGTTGTTCCCGGAAGTGCACAAGACTGCCGAATGAGGAAATCCGCGTACATTCGGCACCCATAATATAACGAATCCAATCCAGATCATGACACGACTTGGCCAAGAGCATAAATGTTGAATCTGCTTGTTTTCTCCAATTTCCCCTGACAAAAGAGTGCGCCTGATGCCAATAACCGACCGGTTCCAGATGCTGTATATTGATGACTCTGCCGATAGCACCTTCGGATAAAAGCGATTTTAATTTCTGCGTATAATCCGTATAGCGCAAGACGTGACAAACGGCAAAAATAACCTTGTTTTTCAAGGCAGACTCGACGATGCGGCGACACTCATCAGCGGTGGGGGCCATCGGTTTTTCCAAAAGCACGTCATAACCCTTATCCATAAACGCCATAGCCGGATCTGCGTGGCTATAATCACAGCATCAGCAAAGCGATCCTTTGCCGCGATTTCTTTCCAGTCCGAATAAACCGCATCCGGTTTTATCCGGTGTTGAGTCGCAAAGCGTTGCCGCTGATGCTGCCGCGGTTCGGCAACAGCGACAACTGTTGCCATATCGGGCTTTTGCAGAGCATAAGATGCATAAGTGACTCCGCGACTGCCAGCTCCGACAACAATCAGAGAAACCGGATAATGTGGATTCGCTTTAACCATGGTTTGTCTATGCCTCAATAATTGCCAACGGTGGTGTTTTTTGCCACTGACCCCGGGTAAAATCAGGGAAATCGACCGACCGGTTTTTGTTGGCAACCGACTGTTCGCTGAGGGGCGTGACCACACTCCAGGAAGCGGCATCATAGACATTCATGTCCGGAGGCTCTCCGTTCAACAAACACTTGATCAGACGATAATCTTCAATATAATCCATACTGCCGTGTCCGCGTTCTTTGCCCTTCGATGCCAGAGTTTTATACAAAGGATGGTCATATTCTTCTCTATAGCTTTCGGCAGATTCGTAACCATGTCCCGGGGTTTTTCCCTCAATATAAATACAGTCAGGATATCCCCGAAAAATCCTAAGGGCGGATTGCTACAGGTGTATGCAGATTAAGTCGTCATGATGTGCA
>CAZSOP010000174.1:0-8298 GCA_964608385.1 uncultured Cytophagia bacterium | reverse complement strand
TTTACGATTAAAAGACGGCTTGAAAAGATATGTTAATAATTATATCGAGGATGAATAAGTCATTGAAAATATCTCTTCTCAGCGCTCTTGGCGAGCTTGGCGGTTTTGGGTACGCATTAACCGGATGATCCAAATTTTCGGTTCTATACTCATAATAAACAATATCACAACTCGGTCCGACGCCGGTTTCCCCCTTTTTTTTTGACTTTAAGACTAAAGTTATATATTTTGAAAATATTAAATATAATCATTCGTAATTTTTGGCTTTAAAATCAGGTGTACAAATGAAAAAATCCGTTGATTTAAAGGTGTTCATCACAACCCGGGAAGCGAGCTGTGATGAGTGCGGAGACGAGTTGGGACGCAAAGCCTGGATAACCCTCAACCGGGAAAAAGGCACGCTCTGTCTGAGCTGTGCGGATCTGGATCATCTCGTCTTTCTACCGTCAGGGGATGCCGCCCTGACCAGACGGGCGCGTAAACACTCGGTGTTGAGTGCCGTGGTTTTGCGCTGGAGCCGGGCGCGCAAGCGATACGAACGGCAGGGATTGCTGGTCGAAGAAGGGGGACTGGAAGCAGCGGAACAAGAGTGTCTCGAGGATAGCGACGCAAGAGCCAGGCGAAGAGAGCGACAGGCGGAAAAACGGGCGGAATATGACCAGCAATACATCAAGAAATTTACGCAAAAGATAAAAGAGCTTTTTCCTTCCTGCCCTTCCGACAGGGCAGGAGAGATCGCGCAACACGCTTGTTTAAAATACAGCGGCCGAGTCGGACGCTCTGCAGCAGCCAAGCAGCTGAATGCAGAGGCGGTCGAATTAGCCGTTACAGCGCACATCCGCCACCGGGAAACCCCTTATGATGATTTGTTGGCAAAAGGCTATGAGAGGTGGGAAGCCAGGCACAAAGTAAAACTTGAGGTCGAAGAGGTGCTGACAGGATGGGCAACGAGCTAGGTAAAGCTTTTCAACAATTACTTTACTAACGGTTATCGTCAAAAATGGGTTGCTAACGACTTTTTCCGATAATATCAGCAACGCATCCTCAATACGGGCAGCCTCAATCGCATGCATCGGGCTTTTATGCAAAATCACCTTTAGGTGTTTTTGTCGTTGCAGCACCTGTACCAGGTCGTTATTCGGTGTACCGCACACATGCAGGGGCTTCTTTTTAGGCCGACGGAGGCAAGAAATATTCGGGGGTCGATTTTATGCCTGAAAAAAATACCCAATATCATAAACCAGTTGTCATGCCGCGATGCAACACCCGGGGATGCGCTATCGCGCAACAGCCGAAGTTTGGCTACTGATATTCATATTTTTTTATTTATGTCATTTCTCTATTCTGGCTACGGGAAACGTATTGCCGCCGATCTCGATGATGGGCGTTTGCTGCCGCTGAAAAGCATCTTCGGAAATGAGTATCACGTTTTCCTCAACATAATCGGCCAGCTCGCGGATCTTCACGAATCCGTCTTTATTGTAATCCGCCTCACCGCTTATGCCGTGAAGCAGGGCCCAGGTAAAGAGACCGTGCCCTTTATAGCCTTCCAGCGCCGGTTGCACTTCGGAAGAGGCGGTGAACACGGCTGAGCCTACAGCGCGCTGCAGAATTTTGATGGCTGTGGCTTCGGTCAGTCCCCGCGTCTGCAACATGGCCATCTGCAACTCGGCACCCGCCTTGCCCGAGTGACAGGTATCGAGAATGATTAGTTTCTTCTGAGCCGGCACGTCCCCGACCAGGCGAATGAGCTCTTTCTGGCTGATAGCGTCCCGGCTCAGGTGCCGGGAAGAGAGAAGCAGAATATTGCTGGGCAAGAGAAAATACTGCTCCTGTCCCTTTACCACGTCGATGACGCCGTGGGAGGCGTTGTAGAAGACAAAAAGGTCCTGGGGTTTGACGCGCGTCTTGAACTGCTCAAACACCTGCACGATGTGCTCCCGGGTGGTCTCCTTCGGTGTGGTCAGAGAGGTGATCTCGATGCGTTCGAACAGCGGGCTGGCGAACTTGTTCAGCGTCTCCGAAAAGGCCGTGGCGTCGGATACTGCATAATTCAGCGCCAGCTTTTTGTTGCGGTAGGTGTCAATGCCCACCACCAGGGCATGGAGCACCGGTTTGTGGTATTCTACCTTGCACGTTACCCGGATCACATCCGGTCGGGATTCCATGGAGCCGTCGGCGTTGAATGCCACAGCGCGGACGCTGTTGCTGCCCGGCGCCAGGGATACGGTAATGGCCATGACATCCTTTGATGCTTTCTTGGATTTTATTTTTATCCCCCGTGTTTTCGTGGCCACCAGCGTGCCGTTGACGAACACGTTCACATCACCAATGCCGCCGCCTTTTTCCTCGGTTCGAATCTGGAGTTCAATCAGATCGGAATCCACGGTCTTACCGGATTTGGGAGAGACGATCTTTAATTCAGGCGCCGGTTTGTCCGCCAGGATTTCGGACACCGAGCCGGCTTGCGGCAGCTCTTCGCCGGCCAGGGCCAGGTTGACCATTTCAGGACGGTAGAACGTGGTGTAGAACTGATCCAGGTCGTATACCTCGGTGTCTCGGACGAAATGCACGCACTTTTGATAATGACCGTGGCCTGAGAAATAGCCTTCCGGCGTGACCACGACGGAAGCGTCTCAGAGCAGGTAAAACGTGGCCAGCAGCTTGCCGTCTTTAAAACGCCAGAGTTTGATAGAGCCGTCTTGGCTGCCCAAGGAATAGAGTTTAGACATGTCGTCCGATACGATGAGGTTGCTGATGACCTGTTCTTCAGCATCCATTGTATGCACACGACGGCCGATTTTTAAATCGATCACATCGATCTTATTGCCTTCGTGCATACCCGGTTTTTTGTCATGGACTCCGACCAGATAGTCGTTATCAAAAGTCAATGTTGGATTGTAGAGATGATGATCGACTTGAAAAGATCGCAGGGTTTGACCTGTTTGCAAATTCACAATTCGAATATAATTTTTACGGTTGTATCTGGAAGACCCTTTTTCTTTTCGTTTGTAATGTGGTTCACAAAGGATGAGACGCCGGTTGTCCGAAGAGATCGTGAACGGATAATCCAGAAAGGATATCGGCCTTTTCTCCCTGACCGGCAATTCGATGGTTTTGACAATCTGTTTTTTTTTTTGCGTATCTATGATTCTAAAAAAATCCGTTTCATTTTTCCAATCCACCAGATGCAGAATCAGAAGACGATGGTCGTCGGAAAGAGCATATCGCATATAGCCGCCGTATTGTTTCGTTTCCCATTCTCCCAAAGAAAATCGAGCTTTTATTTGGATGTTTTTTTTCTGAAAAACCAGACATACCATTTTGATAAAATGATCTTTCGCCAACAGGACGAAAAAAATTCGTTTTTGCTTGAATTTTAGCCTCAGGATGAATACAATAATTTTGTAAACAATTTTGGATCGTTTTGTTTGGCATGAAAATATCGATTTTTTTCCGTGGGTCTTAAAAATAAACCAGGTAAAATCAAAAAGGAATCTGCGATGCATGCAAAATTATACCTCCTTGTTTTGTTTTTGGCCAACGCTGTGCTGTCGGCGGTGCCGGAATGGTATGATGCCGATCTTGGCAACCGCTATCCCGGTTATATTATTGGCAAAGGATTTGCAAAACTATCAGGGGAAAATAAAGCTGAGGCGCTATTGATAGCCAGAAAAGAAGCGCTGAATGACACCGCTTCCGGAATCTTTTGCCGTGTATCCGGAGAAACCATCAGCCACGCTTCGGAAACCGGAACAGGCGCAGATGCCAGGGTTGAAGCCTATTTCCTCGAACAGGCGCTGCAGAACAAACTGGCCCTGTACAAGGCGATACAGAGCGATAACGCCTTGAAAGTGGAGTTGCGTACGGATAAGATCAGCGACGGACCGATCATTTATATCTTTGGAGAAAAACCGAAAATATTCATACGCAGCAATAAATCATGCTATATCCGGCTGATCTACATCTTTTCCGACAATACCAAAACGCTTTTAAAAAACAACTATTTTATCGCTTCGGATCAGGTCAATCAGTGGATTAGAATTCCCTTCGACGCTGTGATCTGCGAACCAACGGGGGTGGAGCAACTGATTTTGCAGGCAAGCACGGAAAAGCAACCGCCGGTGAATTATCACAGGCAGGATTTGGGCGATGGCTTTTACATCGATATTATCCGGGAAAAAATATCAAAACCCGTGGGGGTTACACGGGGTTTGAAACTGAAAAAAACCCGAAAAAGAAATTAGCGAAAAGGTCTATCAGTGGACCATATTTGAACACTAAGCAGCGGAGACTATAAATAATGAAAAATTACCTCATTATCGGCGGCACTTCCGGCATCGGGCTGGGCATTGTCAAGAGGCTGGGGCAAACAGAGTGTAAACGCTACGTGGTGGCCAGAGAAAAAGACGATCTGGACGATTCGTCTGTAGAGTTTATTGCCGCCGACGTCACTGAAGAGTCGTTATCCTTTGATAATTTACCCGACACTCTGAATGGTTTGGTCTACTGTCCCGGTACCATACGATTAAAACCGTTCCGCCAACTCAAAGAAAGCGATTTTATCGAAGATTTTCATATCAATCTTCTTGGCGCCGTTAAATCGATCCAGGCCTGTCTCGGACAATTAAAAGCATCCAAAAATGCCGCTATTGTTTTATTCAGCACGGTTGCCGTACAAACGGGAATGTCCTTTCACGCCTCTGTTGCCAGTGCAAAGGGAGCGATAGAAGGATTGACGCGCTCACTGGCTGCAGAGTTTGCCCCTGCCATTCGGGTAAATGCCATTGCGCCATCCATGACCGATACCAGGCTTGCACAACGATTCCTGTCGTCTCCTGAGCGACAACAGGCCGCGGCCGTGAGACATCCGCTGAAAACATATGGTCAACCATCGGATATTGCCGCCATGGCGACATTTCTCTTGCAGGATACCTCGAGGTGGATTACCGGTCAGATTTTTCAGATCGACGGTGGCATGTCATCCGTTCGCTTGTTTTAAGCCTGTTTATCATCAGGTAAAATAAATTATATTAAAAACTCTGGATGATCGATACTCAGAGCTCTGAAATAATCACTATAGTAAACGCCCGAAGGGAAAATTGCCATATGTGTAAAAAGTTGATTTTTATTACAATTATTGCAGCCACTACTCTCTTCTGTTGCCACCAGGAGCAGCGAACAATGTGGCAGCCGTCGCCTACCCAAATCGGTATAGAGCCCAATGATGATGCACCGATTAAAGGTGGGGCGGAGGCATCGGCTCATTTTGCCCAGGAGAAGAGGCTCTGGGTCGAACACGGTGCTGCCATCTCCTTTCTCAAGTTTTTCATGCCCGGGTTTTCGCAGGTGGAGAGCGCAATTTTGCGGATGCAGACCAGGGAGGTCTATTCACCCGGACCGGTTTCTGTTTACGAGGTTCTGGAGAGCGATTGGAATGAAACGCAGATCACGTGGAATAGACACCCCGATATCGACACAACCGCTCTCTTGACCGTTTTAGTTGATAAACCGGACACTGTTTACGAGTTTGATCTTACAAATTTTGTCAGGCAAAAATTGAACGATGGCGAGTTTTATATTTGTCTCTACTTTAAAGCCGACCGGGCAACCACCACCCTCTCCTTTGCCAGCGTTGAGGATTATGATAATTTAAAACCGCGTTTTATGGTTAAAGGGTTGACCTATGTGCCACCGCCTCCGCCTGCTTTTGCTCCTGCAGCCTTTAAACATCCCGGTATTCTGAATAGACAGGGTCAGATCGATTTTGTCAGGAAAAAAATCCAATCAGGCAGTTCGCCCTGGAAAGAGGCCTTGCAAATGGCACAACAACACGACTACGCACAAAACGGATACCAACCCTCACCGGTCGATAGCCTGACTCGAAGCGGATTTTATAAAAAAAGTATTAGCAGTGGGTATCAAGAGTTGTCCCGCGACGCACAGGCTGTGTTTATCAACGCGCAACTATGGGCCCTGACCGATAGCCTGGTCTATGCGCAAAACGCCATCAACATCATCAATGCCTGGTCTGCAACCAATAAGGCCATCACCGGCGGCAATGACAAGCTGACCGGCGGAGCCGCCTCTATCCAGTTCTGTAATGCCGCTGAACTGCTGAAACACAGCGATGCCGGATGGCGGCAAAAAGACCAGCAACGCTTTGAAACCTGGCTGCGCAGCGTTCTCTGGCCGCTGTTGCGGGATTTTATCCCCGCTTATAACGGCAACTGGGATGCGATCATCGGACAGGGCCTTGTTTCCATGGGGATTTATCTGGATGATCACTTTATTTTCGACCACGCGATCAATTACTATCTGAACGGTATCGGCAATGGAAAAATGTCTCATTACGTCAGAAAAGACAGCACAACCCAGGAAACGCTGCGTGACCAGGGCCATGAGCAGATGGGTATCGGCGCTCTGGCCGGGATTGCCGAAATTGCCTGGAACCAGGGCATTGATCTGTATTCAGAAGAGAATAACAGATTGTTGAGAGGCATTGAGGGCACAGCAAAAAGGGTCCTGGATACGGAGTACCGGCACTTGCCGATCTGGGAATCAATGTACAACCACTACCATAACCGCAAAGGGCATGATATGCCCTATACAGAGAAAATTCTCCAGGCTCCCGGCTATCGGCCGGAAGGGTATGGGAGTTATCGGGGATTCGGCACGTTGTTTTTTTATTTTTGGAAATCTAACAACAAACAATCAATTCACTCCTCTGAAATGAGATGATGAATATAATTTTTTACTGGTAATGATGAAGAACATGATGTTCAAAACTTGTATGTTTGCTGATGATTTTAGAGAATGTATTTTTCGCCAGTGACCGCTATGATTATACTATCGATCGAATCCGGGCTGTTACATCGGAGCGTTATTAATATATATGAAATTTTTCGACCAATCGCCCCTATCTGCAGCCGCAATACCTCGATGAACGGCAGACATAAAGTCATCGCGATTCATTGTTTCGAACACTTGAGAGATTTTCCAGAAAAACCCTCATCAATCCGCCCGTGCCATTTCCAATGCGCTGGTGGTGGTATAGTATTTGGCCAACATGTTGGGCACTTCCCAGTCCGGTAATGCACCCTGTTTTAAAAATCTCAGATATTTTTCCGTCACCTGGGCAAAATGAGCCTCATGACCGATTCTGTACTCATCCGGTATCAGGATTTTGACGCCTTTTTCCGTCTTTTCATAGCCAAGATCAGGATAGGTCGATGCAAGCTCCTCAAGTGCGGCTTTAATTGTGATTTCGAGTTCCTCTGTGGTCATGTCCGTGACCGGTTCGACGTATAATTCAGGTATGTAATCCTCTTCTTCACTCTGGTAAATGATCAAATCGGATTTTGTTCCGCGCATGATGGAATAATGGCTGTCACCAGCACCTTCAGGCGCTTCATAACGCCATATAACCGACACTCTGGCATGAATATCCTTGATTGTATAGTGCATCTCACCATTGCAAAAGACGTTGAGGACACCGTTTTTAATGTTGTTTTGCATGAAATCGGGAAAATCGGGTTGGCGAGTGACCTTGATGAATTCGGCTTTGGTGATTTCAGTCGGCCAGCGACGGGCCGATAGCATTTGGATATCGCTTTGATAATCGATGATCTCATTGGAAAAACACTCCCACTGGATGAGATCGACCAGATGGGTAGTGACATCAACAATGCCTTCGCCTTGTTGCCCGACATCAAAATACCAGACGGGACGCCTGATGGGGGAACCGCTGACCGTCTTGTAAAAATGGTGAACGCTCTCCTTAACCACAGCTGGTTCGTCCATGCTACCTGATAAAAGTTCACCAAATACTTTAGGATTCTGCGATAACTTTTTTTGTAATATAGTGCTCACCTGATATCGTTCTGTCATGATATCATAGAGTAATATATCATTCTCTTCGGCTGTTTCAAATGCCTCCTTGAGCAGTTCAAAGCCGGTTTTGTCGATGCACATGGGTTTATCAGCCAGTACATGAATACCGGAATCGACGGCAGCTTTGATATAGCGGGTTTTATTTCGGTTTTTTCCCGAGGTGACCATTACATTTCCGGGCTTTTGTGCCAGCATTTGCTCTAAATAGTCAGCACCGCGATAGGTTATGATTTCCCAAGTGGTTGGATTTTGTTCACGCTGGTTATACATTTTAACCTGGTTAAGATAGTTTTCAACGTCCGAGCCTTCAGGCGCATAGACGTGTACAATGGGTGAGACTTGCTTGTACATTTTTTTTTGCACCAGGCCGGCATGAAAGTGTCCCGGATCGATAACCATCAATTC
>CAZSOP010000173.1:0-8322 GCA_964608385.1 uncultured Cytophagia bacterium | reverse complement strand
ATATCCGGATAATTTATTCTGCATGAGAAATTCATTCGCCAGAATTTGTGTAAAGGTGGGTGTACAGGCATCGATTCCCTGTTTGGCCAGCGAACATTTTTCTATGATCTCCCGGGGAGCCAGCAGCCAACCAAGGCGCATGCCTGGCCCGAATGTTTTTGAAAATGAACCGGTATAACATATAGACAACCTCTCATCCGCAATGGATTTGATCGGCGTGGTGAGCTCTTTATCCTCTTCATCGAAATAGAGCTCGCCATAGGCATCATCCTCCAAAAGGATGATATCGCGATTTTTCAACGTCTCTACCAGCTCATTCTTACGCTCCTGACTGTAAATGATGCCGGCTGGATTGTGAAAATATGGCGTGATGTAAAGAACCTTTGACGTTAATTCGGGATTGTCCAATGCCTGTCGCAATAACGCTATATCGATGCCATTTTCATCGAGTGAAATGCCATGAATGTTGGCCTGAAAGGATTTAAAAGCAGCAACCGCACCGATAAAACAGGGGTCTTCGGTGATAATGGTCTCCTGCGGATCGATGAACACTTTGGCGATCAGATAGATCGCCTGCAGTGAACCGGTGGTAATAATCAGATCATTGTTTGCAACATCCAGTCCCTTTCCCTTCAAGTAGCTTTTTACAGAATCAATCAGAGGCGGGTATCCGGGCGTCGGGCCGTATTGAAAACCGGTCTTCTTGAGATCGTCGCTCAAACTTGAATAAATATCGTCCAGTTCTTTGATGGGAAAGAGATCATTGTTCGGCATACCACCGGCGAATGAAATCATGTCAGGCCGGGTTGCCAAACTCAGGAGCCTGCGAATTTCAGAAGAACGCAACGCATTGGCACTGGATGAAAAGGAAACCATGTCGATACTCCTTTAATAAGTGTGATTATATCTCGTAAACGTTACCGGCGCGCAATAACTCGATTTTGTTTTTCTGCAGTGTTTTTAAAATTAATGTTTTCTCGTATGTTATGCAAGTAACTTTTCGCTTCAAAATTTTAATTGACATTTAGGGATTTACTTTATTAATTAAAATTTATATCTTTTCAATCAGCTTTTTTTATCCTCTATTCATGATTATTAACTCGATAAAGGGATGCAGATTTATGAAGGTACTCAAATTCGGCGGAACCTCTTTGGCAAACAGCGAACGAATTCATACCGTGTTCAATATCATCAAGCAAAATTTATCTGCCGGCGAGAATAAAATAATAGTGGTGGTCTCTGCAACAGCAGGAACCACCGATGAACTCGTATCCTCTACTGAGGCAGCAATACAAAAAGAGGCAACAGCTCAGTTTATACTCAAGAATCTGAAAAATCGCCACAAGGCGATTTTTGAACCGCTGATTAAAGATTTATCTTTCATGTCTGCCATCGATCCTCTCTATCAGGAACTGCAAGGGCTGATCCACGGTATCAGCCTCGTTCATGAATGTTCTCCCCGCGTTCTCGATTATGTCGTCAGTTTTGGTGAACGGCTTTGCGCCCAATATCTGTCTCTCTACGGTGAATCGCTCAATCTGCCGGTTCAATATATCGATGCCCGCAGCATCATTAAAACCGAAAAACAGCATAACGGCGCCGCCATACATTTACAGGAATCCGAAGCGCTGATACAGGATAAAACCAAACAAGATCGCATTTATCTGGTTACCGGCTTTATCTCTTCCTCGCTTGACGAGGTCACCACCAATTTGGGTAGAGGAGGGTCGGATTTTAGCGCCGCTATCATCGGCAGCGCATTGAATGCGGATCAGGTGGAAATCTGGACAGATGTCGATGGCTTTATGAGCGCGGACCCCAATCTGGTAAAAGATGCCTTTGTCCTGCCGCAAGTCTCCTATGAGGAGGCTATGGAGCTCTCCTATTTCGGCGCCAAAGTCATACATCCGCAAACCCTGATGCCCGCTATCAGGAAAAATATCCCGGTTTATATCAAAAACACCCTCAATCCGGCTCAGCCGGGAACCCTGATCTCCTCCAATCGAAATCATGCTTCACATCCGGTCAGGGGAATCGCATCTGTGAATGGTATTTCCATGATCAATGTACAAGGCAGTGGCATGGTTGGTGTACCCGGTATTTCGAGTCGTCTCTTCAATGCCCTGGCGCAAAAATCGATTAACGTCATCATGATTTCCCAAGCCTCCTCCGAACACAGCATTTGCTTTGTGATTGACAGCCGTATGGCGGACGAAGCCTGTGCCGCGCTGGTAAAAGAGTTTGCCTACGAGCAGAGTACCGGTAAGATCGATGTTATCGACAAAATTGATGCGCTTACCATTTTAGCGGCTGTCGGAGAAAATATGAGAGGAACCCCGGGAATCGCCGGCAGGTTGTTCAGCGCCCTGGGTCGGAATTCGATTAATGTGCTGGCTATAGCACAAGGGTCATCGGAGCGTAACGTCTCCGTCGTCATACACGAGCAAAAAGCCAAAAAAGCCGTTAATGTTATTCATTCTTCTTTTTATCTCGCCCATCGTATCGCCAATTTATTCCTGTTTGGTGCCGGACAAGTAGGTGGAGTACTACTTGAACAGATCAAGGATAATGCCACCCATCTAAGGAATGAGCACAACCTGCAACTGAATATATGCGGAATCGCCAACAGCAAAAAAATGCTGTTAAATCCGCAGGCTATCGATTTGAGTCAATGGCAGGAAGAGTTGGCAACCAGTACAAAAAAATCGGATCTGCAGCAGGTTTTGCGTTTTATTCAAGCGGAGCAGATTCATAACGCCATTTTCATCGATGCCACAGCCAGCAAAGAGGTTGCTTTAAGCTATCCGTTTTTTCTGCGCCAGGGTATTCATATCGTTACCCCCAACAAACGCGCCAACACAATGACGTATGATTATTACCGCGAACTCAAATCCCTTGTCCGCAATCACGGTGCCCAATACGGCTATGAAACCACAGTCGGCGCCGGAATGCCCATCATCAGTACGATCGGTTCCTTTTTAAAAAGCGGGGACCATATTCAGCAAATCACCGGTATACTCTCCGGTACCCTTAATTTTTTGTTTTCCAACCTCTCCGCCAGGCGAAAATTCAGCACTATTCTAAAACAGGCATATCAACGGGGATATACCGAACCGGATCCGCGTGAGGATTTAAACGGTATGGATGTGGGCCGAAAAGTGCTGATATTGGCCCGGGAAATCGGTATGAAACCCGACATAGAGGATATCGATATCCAAACCGTGCTTCCGGAAAAGGTGAACACTTTATCTTTGCAGGCGTTCTGGCAAAAGCTGCCGGATTACGATTCCTATTTTGAACAGCTTCGTCTCGAGGCCAAAAAGCGCAAAAGAGTTTTGCGTTTTGTCGGGGTTGTCGAACCCGATCATTGCTTTGCCAAAATTCTTGAAATCGATCGCAATGATGAATTGGCGCAAATTAAATCAACCGATAACATCGTTTTGATTAAAACCGACCGGTATCAGCAATCGCCCATGTGTATCAAAGGCCCGGGAGCCGGCCTGCAGGTGACCGCTGCCGGCATTCTCGGCGATATTATCGGTCTTGTCCATCATTTGACATGATACCTCTGGTGTAGATGTTATGAATAAAATCCGTATAAAAGCACCGGCAACCAGCGCAAATTTTGTTTGTGGTTTTGATATCATCGGTTTTGCGGTAGCGTCACCCGGCGATGAAGTGGAACTGGCCTTTAATCATGATAAAACCATTCGCATAACCGAAATCACAGGAAGCAACTCTCTTTCCTGCAAGGCAAATGAAAATTGTGCTGCTTATGTTTTGCAGCTTTTTTGTCAAAAAATCAAAACGCGACAGGGATTGGATATCCGCCTGCATAAGGGCGTACCGATCGGTTCCGGCCTCGGCAGCTCAGCCGCCAGCTCCATGGGCGCTCTCTATGCCGCCAATGTTTTGTTCGATTCGCCCCTGACCGATATGGAATTGATCTCGCTGGCTATGCAGGGTGAAGCGTTTATTTCAGGTGCTCTGCATGCGGATAATGTCGCTCCCTGTTTGTTGGGCGGAATAACCCTGATCCCCGTACAGGATCCGCTGCAGATTATCGCCTGTCCGCTACCGCCTGACCTGGGTCTCGTTATTGTGCTCCCGGACTTTGAACTGACGACAAAGGAGGCCAGAGAGGTTTTACCTGAAACCGTTGCACTGAAAACGGCTGTTAAACAGTGGGGCAATATTGCCGGACTGGTGGCTTGTTTGTTCAGACAAGATTCAAAACAATTGGCGATGTTTCTGCGTGATCATATTATCGAACCAGCGCGGGCAGCTCTTATTCCGGGATTTTATCAGGTTCAGCGGTCGGCGCTCGAGGCCGGTGCTTTTTCCTGTTCCATTTCCGGCGGCGGACCGAGTCTGGTCGCCATGACCCAACATCACAGTGCTTCCGGAGAAATCGCCGACGCCATGCAAAATGCCTTCTCCGGTGCCGGACTCAGTAGTCGTTGTTACATTACCCGCATCTCGGAGAAAGGCTGCGAGTGTGTTGATGCATAACATCAGATCGGAAATAATAGTATGAATTTTTATTCATTGCGAAATCCTGCGCATACGGTTTCATTCAGGCAAGCACTGCTACAGGGCATCGGCCCTGAAGGTGAGCTCTTTATGCCTGTATCCCTGCCGCGGCTCTCCTTTGAACCGGGCCGTCATTCATTTACCAGCTTGTGCGGCAGACTAACGGTACAGTTGCTTCAACCGGAGCTCAATGCTAAAGATGCCGATTCAATCGTCGAAAACGCTTTTACCTTTTCGCCGGTTCTCAGAAAACTGGATGAACATCTCTACGTTTTGGAATGCTTTCACGGCCCGACCGCGTCGTTCAAGGATTTTGGCGCCGCCTTTATGGCACAAGCCATTTCTGTATTTAAACCTTCCGACCAAACTATCACCATATTGGTTGCTACATCCGGCGATACCGGCAGCGCCGTGGCACATGCCTTTTACCAAGTTTTAGGCATTCGGGTCGTTCTGCTCTATCCCGCCGGACGCATCAGCGATCTGCAGGAAAAACAGCTAACCTGTCTGGGAGAAAACATTACCGCTCTTGAAGTTGATGGCAATTTTGATGATTGTCAGGATCTGGTCAAAACCGCTTTTGCCGATACCGCCTTGAGCCCTTTACACCTGACCTCGGCCAATTCCATCAACATCGGCCGTTTACTGCCGCAATCCTTTTATTATATCTGGAGCGCTCTTCAGGTTCATAAACCGCGCTGTTTTTGCGTACCCAGCGGCAATTTCGGCAATTTGACGGCCGCGGTGATGGCATCACGGATCGGTGTACCGGTAAATAAATTTATCGCTGCAGTTAATGCCAATGATACCATACCTTCATATCTTCGCAGCGGTAAATACCGGTCGCAAAAATCCAGGCAAACCCTGTCCAATGCCATGGATGTCGGCAATCCGAACAACTGGCCACGAATCGAATCGCTTTTTGATAAAAACCGCTCCGAGATAAATAAAGCGATCCAGTCAACCAGTATCGATGATGCGCGAACGCTGGAGACGATTAAAAAAATGTATCAACGTTATCACTATATCTGCGATCCACACACCGCTGTCGGAATGGCGGCTGCTTTTGACTATCTGGCCGGAAGCCGTGATAATCTTGAGATGATCATTGTCGCTACTGCGCATCCCGGCAAGTTTTGTTCTGTCGTCGAGCAAGCCATTGAGGCGAGTTGTCCGATGCCGCAATCGTTGCGCCGTGTATTAAACATTGCAAAACAATCGGAAAAAATAAAAAATAATTACGAGCAATTAAAATCGATATTGCTGACCATAAACGCCTGACAAAACAGAATAATGTTGTCGATAAAAGAAAAGCTGAGCAAATATCATACAAAATCATCCGGTTCGCCACGGTCAAAAGAGACGGATGCATCTGTTGTTCAGGGTGAGATTGTCAATACATCATACGGCAGCTATATTCTGCGATACAAATCCTTTCCCCTTAAATTTGATCACGGCGCCGATCTGCAGCAATTTTTGCGCTTTAATGCGCGTGATTGGATGCTGCTGGGCAAGAACAGGGTTTTACACAAGCTAACCCCGCATAATATTGTTGTCGTCGATACCGAAACCACCGGCCTCGCCGGCGGTACCGGCACGCTGGCGTTCATGATCGGTATCGGCGAAATAGAGGGAGACAATATTGTCATCAGGCAATACTTTATGCGCGATTTCAGCGACGAGCCGGCAGTACTGCAAGCCATCAGTGAGCATATCGGCGATAAAACCGCAGTGGTTTCCTATAACGGCAAAGCCTATGATTTTTCCGTTTTGCGCAGTCGCTATATACTCAATCGCAAATCCTATCCGTTTGAGAAACATTTGCATCTCGATTTTTTACACACCGCCAGACGCCTGTGGAAAGGCCTGGTGAAACAGTGTACACTGCAAAATCTGGAACTCAATATTCTGCGATTACAGCGCCGGGATGATATTCCCGGCTGGGAAATTCCGCAGCTCTATTTCGATTATTTAAAATCCGGCGATCTTAAAAGCGTGCTGCCCATTTTTCAGCACAATTGTATCGATATCCTTTCGCTTTTTTCATTGCTGATCAGGGCCAGGTACTGCTTTATGCCGGGAGGGAAGGTTTATCCGGTTTATCAGGGGGTCATCAAAACCCTCCATGATCTCGGTTTTTATCGAAAGGCCGATTTCGTCTTTGATCGCATTCTGGCACAAGCGCCCGAACATTCGCGGGCTGAACTATACTTTGAAAAAAGCATGAATTTGAAAAAAATAGGCAACTGGGCGCGTGCGGTTGCCATCTGGAACCAACTCGTCGATGAACATCAAACCGATCCGCGTGTCTATACCGAGTTGGCAAAATACTATGAGCATAAAAACGGTAAAATCAACAAGGCTCTGCAGATGGTTGTACGGCTGGAAAAGCGTCTCGAGATCCTGGCCGAGCTCTATGATGAGGATTCACTTGCCGTAAGCCGGGAAGAACTTTTATATCGCAAACAACGACTATTACGAAAGGAGAAAAAGGCCGGTGACAACGAAACTCTATCTCCATGACAGCTATTTGACCGACTTTGACGCAGAGGTGACCGGTGAGACGAGCCTTGATAATTATGTCGCCGTCGCTCTCGACAGGACGGCCTTCTATCCAACATCCGGGGGACAACAGCACGATACCGGCGAGTTGAACGGTATCCGGGTGGTCGGCGTTGTGATGGAAAAAGATATCATCTGGCACCTGCTCGAAAAACCGTTGCAGGAAAAAAAAGTTCACGGCAGCGTCAACTGGAACCGCCGCTTTGATTTTATGCAGCAGCATACCGCCTTTCATATTCTCGCTGCCGCCTTTTTGCATCAAAAGGATATCCGCACGTTATCATCGCATCTGGGTGAGGAAAGCAGCACCATTGACCTCGATGTTGTTGATCTCGATGACGAGATATTGACGGCAATCGAAACCGCTGCCAACCGCATTGTCTGGGAAAACCGCCCGGTGTCGGCAAAATGGCCGAAAAAAGTAAAACTCGACGATCTGCCGTTGCGCCAGGGCTCGGAACGACGGGATGATATCCGATTGATCGATATTCAGGGCTATGACCTCGATCCCTGCGGTGGTACCCATGTCAGGCATACGGGACAAGTGGGTTTGATCAAATTCACCGGCCGGGAGCGCATTCGCGGCAAGTTGCGTTTTTATTTTGTCGCCGGCAGCAGGGCATTGCGGCATTATCAGCACAGTTATCGCACTCTGAAAAGCTGCTCCGATCTGCTGACCACGGGAATCGACGAGCTCGAAAACAGCATTGAAAAGCTGTTTGATGAGAATAAACGTCTGACCAAAGAGTTATTATGGGTTCAGGATCAGGTATTGCGACAGACGGAAGCGTCGCTTTTACAGCGGGCAGAGGGTGAGGATATCGTTACCGCCCGCGTCGGCAATCTCGATCTGCGCAAACTCTGTAGCCGTCTGGTGCAGGCAAAACCGGAACGATTGTTTATCATTGTCCAGCCCGAGAAGGAGCGCGTACAATTTTGTTTTTGCAGCGGTCGCAAGGATGTCGATTTTCACCCGGTTTTGGAGTTATTCAAAATAGAACTACAGGCAAAAGGAGGGGGACGACCGAATTTTATTCAGGGGTCGGCGCCGGCCTCAGAGGATATAGATTTCGTCTTGCAACGCTCTGTTGACCTCTTGCGCTCACAATTGACTTGACAAAAACTTAAAAATTCATTATAATACAATCCGTTTGGGGCTATAGCTCAGCTGGGAGAGCGCTTGACTGGCAGTCAAGAGGTCAGGGGTTCGAGCCCCCTTAGCTCCAC
>CAZSOP010000172.1:0-8334 GCA_964608385.1 uncultured Cytophagia bacterium | reverse complement strand
ATGAGATCATCGCGTTGAGCATAGATTTCATCTTCGGTCTCAAAAAGATGTTGTCGCAGGTTTCGTTTTTGATTCTGCAGCTGTTGCAGCTCGACGCGGTATTTATGCAAAGTCGGGGTATCCGGAGCCTGTCTGGATTGACGCAGCAGCGCTTCAATTTCACTGCGGTTACGGGTAAGATCGTTTTCCGCCGTGGATATGGTTTCTTCAGCCCACGTATCCAGCTTTTCACAGGCTTGCAGGAAATATTGCATATTGAGCGCAGCGGAATGGTCGAGAATTTGGTTTGTTTTTTCTTCTGCCGTCTTATTTATTTTTTGCCGTACCTCATCGGGCAGCTCCCTGAGGGGGGACGCGGCGGCACGGCAATAAAACATCGAGCGGCAGGTTTCATCATCAAGGATTTTTCCTTTATCGGAAAAGGCGACGAAGAGAATATAATCTTCATCTTCAAATGAATGGATACGCACTGACCGAAGAGCGAGCCAGCCCGATTGGCCTTTAAGGGACTGAACGGCGGATATCTTTTTAGGATGATTGGAAATGTCAAAATATAGTTTTGCCGACGGTGTTTCTCTGGCTTTGGCCGCTGTGAGAACATATTCTCCCAGCGGATGACAAAGTCTGTAAAGGAATTCGCTTTTGGTGGACCTTTTCTTTTTTGAAATGAGCTGGTAGCATCCGGTTTTAACGCTTTCAAGCGGTGATTTTGCCAGGTCGAACTGCAGGGTCTGATCGTTAAATCGGGCGATATCGGCGAGAATAAACTTGCTCGTTTCCCAAAACCACCAGGAAAAACGATCCAGCTGTTCCTGCGTTTCATCGAGCTTGATGCGGAGGCGTTCGTGTACATCCTGATCAAAATGCTCCAGCAGAATCTTTCGGGTTTGCTCCATTCTGTCATCGATAGAGGGCTCCAGCTCGGCGCGCAATCCGGCAAACGCCTCCTCGATTTCCTCGTGCGTGCGGCATTGCTGATAGATTTGAATAATGCGGTGTTCAAACTGGACGCCGGATTCCAGTTTTCCCAACACCTCATCCGAGGCACCGAAGATACCGTCAAAGAGGTTGAATTTCTGGCTGAGAAGGTCATAAACGCGGCAATCGGTTTCATTGCGCTCATTGAGAAAATTGATCACCACAACATCGAATTTTTGGCCATAACGATGACAGCGACCGATGCGTTGCTCGATGCGCTGCGGATTCCAGGGAAGGTCGTAATTGATGACGAGGGAGCAGAATTGTAAATTGATTCCCTCTGCAGCAGCTTCTGTAGCGATCATGATGTCGGCTCTGTTTTGAAAATGTTCGATCAGAGCTGTGCGGATATCGATCTCTTTGGAGCCGGTGATGCGGCCGCTGTTTTGGTTGTTTTGCACCCAGCTCTGATAAATCTGCAGCGCTTCCCGGCTGTCATTGCTGCCGTTGAAACAGACGAGTTGTTTGTCGGTTTTCCCGGAAAGAAACCGATAGAGAAAGTATTGCGTCCGCCTCGATTCGGTGAAAATGATGGCTTTGGACGGAGCCCCCGTTTTTTCGAGTTCCTGAAAGCCGATCTGCAGGGCTTTTAAAAGGGTGTCGGATTTGGTGTCTGACTTTATCTGCCGGGCTCTGGGAATAAGATTTTGCAAGATCTCCAGTTCCGCCTTCAGAAGCTGCTGATCTATGGGGTCTGAATTTTGTACAGCTTTTTCGTCGGCAAATTCTTCGAGGAGGTCATCCTCTATCTCTTCCTCTCCGATAATGGTTTCTAAAAATTTGTCCCTGTTATTTTCTTTGTTGCCGAGATGCAGCAGCCGCTGCTGCATGGCCTGCAGGGTTCCTGAAATAGCATAATAGGAAGAAGCGAGTAATTTTCGTGCAATCATAATCAGGAGATGTTTCTGTGCCTGCGGTATCGAATAGCTCCCTTCCGAGCGGATAAACTCTGAAATGTCTTCATAGAGGGCGTGTTCGCTGTCGTTAGGTTGGTAGGAGAGGGTTATCGGTTTGCGTTCGGTAAAACGAATATATTCCGATACCTGATTGCGCAGGGTGCGGGTGGCAACGGTTTGCAGGCGCCGGTTGAGCCGGTTCAGGTTGCTCTGATTGCCGGTAAACCGGCTGCGAAAGACGTCGATATCGCCGAAAAGGTGTTCATCGATGATCGATCCCAGTCCATACAGCTCCAGCAGCGTATTCTGTAACGGCGTGGCGGTGAGCAACAGCTTTTTTTTGTTCTCCAGGGCCCACTTGATTTCTTTTGCCATTTTGTTGCCGGATTTGTAAACATTGCGCAGCTGATGTGCCTCATCGATTACGACCAGGTCCCAGAGTATCGTTCTCAGTTTTACGGCGTAACGGCTGGCAAAATGGATCGAAACGATAACCACGCTGTCGCAGTCAAACGGATTGGGCCGGCCTTGCCGAACGGCTTGTTCGCAGGTTTTGCTGTCCAGAATAGCGCTGGGAAGGTGGAATTTTTCAAACAACTCGATGCTCCACTGTTTTCGCAGCGAGGCCGGACAGATGATGAGCATTTTGCGTTTGCGTTCAGCCCAATACTGGCATAAGAGGATACCCGCTTCAATGGTCTTACCCAATCCGACTTCATCTGCCATAATAATTCCCCGGGAGAGGGGAGAGCGCAGGGCAAAAAGGGCGGCTTCGATCTGGTGCGGATTCAGATCGACGCAAGCATCGAACAGGGATTGCGAGATTTTTTGCACGCTCGAGCCGCTGTGATGCCGGGTCAGTTCATGACTGAAATATTTGGCGTGGTAAACGGTGGACATGGGATTTGCTTCTCTCAATGGTACAATTTTGCAAGTTAGCAAAAATTTTATAATTTCCAAAAAATATTTCTTTTGTTACAGCCGTAGATGATCAACCAGAGAGAGGCACTCCATATTAATCCCCAGAGCATGCCATTATAACCGCTTTTATCGAGCAGAAAAGATTGCCACAAGGAAGAGTGAAACAGACCGGCCCATTGTTGCAGAATAGCGTTCGGGTCGCCGCTGAAAAAGGCTTCGATGTGCAGAGCGCGGAAGAAAATACGCATCACCACCTGCATAAAGTAGGCGAGCAGGGCGTTCATTCCCAACACCTTTAGAGGCCAGGCCCAGCGCTGCCGGCCTCTGATATCCTGGATGTAATAGATGAGGAGAAAGGTCAGCGCTGCGATTCCGGAAGCGAAAAGGGCATAAGCGGCGGTCACGTCGGGTTTATTAAAACAGAGGGAATAGGTTTGGGTGATGATGCCGATTTTATGAATGCCGTACCCTGCCAGACTCAGGCCGATACCGGTGAGTAAAAATGAACGCATGATTTTACTGCGATCAGCTGTGCTGATGATTTCGCCCAGTATCACCCCGGCTATGGTCATGGCGCCATAGGAGATGGAGACCCAGGGGAGACAGTGGATGGTAAGAGGCTTTGCCATGCTGCCGTTGAGGTTGCTGATGCGAAAAAAGGGTTCGGCCGTTTCACCGAAATGGAGCCACCAGTGGGTGGTATGCGACAGCACGGTATGAACGGCCAAAACAGCAAACAGGGCGATCCAGCGCCCCCACTGGGGCAGGCGCAGGGATAACGCCCCTATGAGATAAGCGATGCCGATGGCCTGCAGGATACCCCACCACCAGGAGAGTCCCAAAATGAGGCTGATATAGAGAATGCCGGCGAGGATGAGGTGAAAAGTTCTGCGAAAAACGCGGTGCCACCAGAGCTTGCCGTGACGTGAGCGGCTAAGCGGAATAACCAGCCCGACGATAAAGACGAAAAAAGGCGCCACCAGATCCGTAAGGGTACAGCCGATATCTTTGCGCTTTGCCTCGGGCATCTTTTCGATGGCTTGCATCGAATATCCCTGATCGAGTTTTTGTTCGACAAAGTGTTCCCAGGCCACATCTGCGTGGTTCCAGGTCGAGACCGGCAGGCTGTCGAACCAGGAGGCTTTCTGCGGCAGATCGCGGTAGCCGCTGGCGGCTACCGCGATAACAAAAATCATGAGAAATATGGTCAGGCCCCGAAAGGTATCGATGGACTCTATGCGTTTTTGAGCATTGAGCATGGCGACCGCATCAGAGATCGGTTTCTGTTTCTTTGAATTTAATGTCCATGTTTTCCAGTTCGAGCAGTACCGGTTCATAGATTTCCGGTTCGATCGGAATCTGCACGCCTGTCAGATTGATTTGTTGCTGGACAACGAGTTTAGCGGCGATTGCGGCCGGCAGACTGACCGTTCTGGCCATGGCGCTGTCGCCTTTGGGAATGCCGAAATCGATCTAAAGTGAACAAACGGCTTTGGGATTATGCTCGGGATAATGAATGATAAAATCGTGTTGCAGAACGATCATATCGCGCTCGCCTTCCTTATAGGCCATCTTTTGCAGCATTCGGTTGGCCAGAATATCGAGAGCAGAGGGCGGCTGCGCCGTTGCTTTCTCGTCGCTAAAAAGTCCGAGCCACTCCAGACGATTGAGCGCCTCACTGTTGCTCTCTGTCTGCAAATAACGGGCGACGTTTTTTTTGAGATCACGGTCCACCGGTGCGTCGATCAGCGAGGCGGTTACCTCGGCAAAGGTTTTGCCCTCAAGGTCGGGTCGTTGTGTGTCATTGAGGTATCCCAACCGTGAAATCAGATAAAGGCTTTCGCACCATCCGGGATTGCGAAAAGTACCGCGGAAAACCGTTTGTGAATTTGCCAGGCCATATAAATCGCGGTAGATCATTGAATCCCGATTGGGATAGACCTCCAGCTCGCCGAGTCCGTCGACCTGTTTCGGCCAGTGGTGCTTGAAGAGGTCTTTGCCCTGTATTTTAACCTCTTTTCCATCTTTGAGAAAATGGGCCGGATTTCTGCCGGCCATAACGACGCCGCGGGGACTCCATGAAAATTTATAGCCAAAGGGATTATCGTTTGCCTCGGGTGCCGGCAGACCACCGCAGCAGGATTCAAAGGAAACGACAGTACCGCCGCCATTGTGGGCATGATGGATGATTTTCATGGCTGACATGTGATCGATGCCCGGATCCAGGCCGATTTCATTGAGAAACAAGAGATTTTTCGCTTTTGCTTTGTTGTCCAGCAAACTCATTGCCGGGCTGACATAGGATGTGGTGATGAGATGAGCATTGTGTTCCAGACAAATTTCCGCCACCTTTACGTGATAGGTATAGGGAACCAGACTGATGACCAGATCCGATTGACTGATGAGATCGTTGAGTTTTTCGCTGTCATCGATGTTTAACGGTTCAACAGTTCCATCGGGATGATTCTGTACCAGCGCCTCGGCTTTGCTCACGGTCCGGCTGGCAACGAGCAATTGAATCTCCGGCTCATCGAGCAGATAACGTACCAGAGGTCTGGCAACCAATCCCGCACCCAGGACGAGTACTTTTTTCATAAGACAATCTCCTCTGTACAGATGTAAGGGGTTAAAGATATGTTTTTAAATAGTCATAATTTGGCGTTAACCGGCCCTTGTACAGAATTAAGGCGTTTTTCAGGTCGTTGTTCAGGTCGCACGTTTTAAACGGTTTGCTGAAATCGCAGTTGACAATATCATATATATATGGGAAAAGTGCATTGCTGAATTCAATGGAGGCATCCCGGGGCAATTCTGCAGGCAGATTGTCAACAGCGATATTGACAATGCCCTCTCCCTCTGTTCCATCCTGGATGGTATCTGTTTTGGGGTTGTAGATAAACGCGGGGTGATCCGGCTCTGTCGTTTTTTCAGTAATTTCAATGGCGCCGTTGATATCACAGCTGATATCCGCTATCAACAGGAGCCTGGAGGCATCCGCGTTTTGCTGTAGAAAAGACTTTGTTACCAGCCGGGGATAACGTTCATCCCAATAAATGCCGTTAACCAGCAGCGTTATATGGGGTAAATAATGTTCGAAGACACTGTAATACCGTTTGGGATAACAGTAATAATCATGCAATGAAAAATCAACGTCGACATCAATAGGCCGGACCAGGTCTTTTTCTTTAAAGATGACCTTGTAAAAAAGCGTCTCGTCATTGTATTGTAATCCCGGCAGCTCTTTTGGTTTTATCTCTTTGTGCGGCAAGAGGTCAAAAATTTCCTGGGCGCCCCTGGAAACATTGCCATAACCGGCAAAACCGACCACAAAGGGATGGCTAAAATCGGGAAGCTGATCTGCGGTTATTTTTTCTCCCAGATCGCTGAACGCGGCTTTGACCTCTGCCAGCTCGTGGTATTCATAAGCCGGTTTTATCGTCGAAAAAAACGTTTCATATCCCATTGCTTCGAGGCGTTTTCCCAGAACGTGAAAGGCATCGATCATACCGGCAAGACCGGCAAAGCGGCCAAAAAAGACCTTTCGCCTTCCCTCGTGATCGCGAATGCTCTCATAATCGATCAGCGAACAGTTGAGCTTGATCAATCTCCGCAACATCGGCATATTGGACTCTTGCCCTTTGATGGTGTGCGAAAAGAAGAGATAGGTTTTGTCCTTGAGCAAAAAATCCGGAGGGATTTCCTTGACGGCGAGGATGATGGGACAGTCATTCAGATCCTCTTCGATTCTTGCACCGACTTTTTCATATTCCTCATCAGGAAAGGCACGTCTGTCATAGGGCTGCAGGACGGTTTGGATGGAATAGTGGCGAAATAGCTGTTCTACATGATAAGGAGTGAGTGGAACGCGGCATTCCCAGATGTTTTTATCTTCCCGACGAATACCAATCAAGCCAGCCATGATTATCCTTTCAAGATGACTGAACCCGCAGGTGGTCACTTTATTAGTGCACCTAACCTAAAAAAAAATGTCATGAATGTCAATCAAAATTTGTTTTTCAGTATTTTTTTACACAGATCGATACATTCTTGCGCTGTTCCGGCATGGTAGAGCAGGTTTCGTTCGCCGCTGCCCCGCCCATCACACCGATAACGGCTTGTTTTGACATAACTGAATTTCCCCTGGATGATTATACTTGCTCTTTATGGCTGGTTGACGGACTCTTTTTCACGGCAAGCTGGCCGCAGGCAGCATCGATATCGTCGCCTTTGCTCCAGCGTATGTACATGGGTACCCCGATATCCATTGCGTTTTTGTAGAAACGATCCACCTGGTCCACTGAAGGACGTCTGTATTTTCCCGCGGTTTCATTGTAGGGAATGATATTGAGTTTACAGCGCATTCCTTTTAGCAGCTGTTTTAATGCTGCAATGTCTTCGGGTTGGTCGTTAAATCCCCGGATCAAAACGTATTCAATGGTGACGAGTTCTCTCATCTTGTGGCTATACGCTCTCATCGCTTCGGCGAGTTCAACCAGGGGGAAGCGTTTGCTGACCGGCATGATCTCTTCTCTTTTTGCCTGAATCGCGGCATTGAGAGAAACCGCCAGGCGAAAGCGCTGTTGTTCTTTTGTAAAGCGATAAATCGCCGGAACAATGCCGGCGGTGGAAATGACGATACGCCGCGCACCGACGGCCAGGCCTTCGTTATGATTGATCAGGGTTGCGGCTTTGATGACGTTGTCATAATTGTTCAAGGGCTCGCCCATGCCCATAAAAACGATATTGGTGAGCTCCCGCTGCAAATCCCGTTCAACCTGAATCACCTGATCGACGATTTCGCCGGCACTCAGATGGCGTTGAAACCCCAGACGGCCGGTGGCGCAAAAGCTGCAGTTAAGGGCGCATCCCGCCTGTGACGAGATGCAGAGAGTGTGACGCCCCTGTTCGTAAATGTAAACGCTTTCGATATGATAACCGTCTTTTAGCTGAAAGAGATATTTCGTCGCGACGGTCTCTTGTGAGGATTGGCGGTTGATGCATTTTAGATGACCGATCTCTGCGATCTGGCCGAGCTTTTGCCGCAGCGGTTTGGACAGATTGGTCATCTCATCAAAGCTTTCGGCTTTTTTCTGGTAAAGCCACCGAAACAGCTGCCGCCCCCGAAACGGTTTTTTGCCGTGATCGGTTAAGAACGATTCAAGCTCGTCGGGCAAAAGTCCGGTTAAATTGGTTTTTTCAGGCATGGAACGAGTCGATTGAATATTGATTTTTTATTCTACATGGTTTAGAGAATAATATGATTATTTAACCTGATTTGACGATTTTGATTTTATCAGGTTCATGTTAACAAGGCAATATGATTATTTTTTAAATGATTTAGGTTGTTAATATGTCAAAGAATGAAATAGGATTTTAAGCTTGCCGATTTTGCTTGACAAATTTAACAGTAAAATTCATAAATTCAAAGGAATAGATTCAATGAATATAAAATTTTGAATGCCTCATGGCGTTTGCTGGATATCAGGGGCCGCTCCGGCTACCCCGCACCAATCTCGCCGGCAGGGGGCGGAAAATAAAA